>CAYRLN010000001.1:0-37479 GCA_964425065.1 uncultured Lachnospiraceae bacterium
AAAGGTATTTTATATTTCCCCAAGATTAACATGGAGTACGAGTCCATTGAAGGTGTCATCAAACTTTACAATAATCAGGTATTTATTGCAGATAACATCAAAGAGGTCATTCCGGAATTCCTGATGCTCTTAAAGGGCGTAATCGATTGTCCCGATTTACCTTTGAACGTATCCAGAAGTGCGCTGCAAAATGATGGTTTTGTAAAGAAAATTTCCGACTACATTACAAAGAAAGTGGCAGATAAACTGTCCGGTCTTTGCAAGACAGAAAAGGAAGAATACGAAAAGTATTGGGATGATATCAGTCCATTCATCAAATTCGGATGCCTGAAGGATGATAAGTTCTGTGAGAAGATGACAGATTATATTCTGTTCAAGAATTTGGATGGCAATTATATGACCCTTCCGGAGTGCCTGGAAGTAAACAAAGCAGACCCTGACGAGGTTTCAGAGGAAAATGCCACCGACGAAAATGGTGAGAAGGTGGAAGCAGAAATTGTGGACGTTGAGGATGCTTCCGGCGAGGGTGATGAGGAAAAGAAGGAAAAAGTTATTTATTATGCAACCGACCTTCAACAGCAGAGCCAGTATGTAAATATGTTCAAAGCGGCTAAAATGGATGCGGTAGTACTCACACATAGCATTGACCAGCCTTTTATTTCTCAGTTGGAAGCAAAAAATGAAGGTATCAAATTCCAGAGAATTGATGCGGATTTGACAGAGACGTTTAAATCCAAAACATCTAAAAAAGCAGAGAAGGAAATGGAAGAACAGGCAACCGCCATCTCTGAAATCATGAAAAAAACGTTGAAGAAAGAAAAACTTCAGGTAAAAGTAGAGAAACTGAAAAACAAAAAGATTTCCGCTGTGATTACTCTTTCCGAGGAAAGCCGCCGGATGCAGGATATGATGAAGATGTACGCCATGAACGGTATGGATATGGGCATGTTTGGTTCGGAGGGAGAAACCCTTGTACTGAATGCGAACCACCCGTTGGTACAGTATGTGACAACCCATCAGGACGGTGAGAACGTACAGATGATTTGTGAGCAGCTTTATGACCTTGCAAAAATCCAGCACGCACCTTTGAGCGCAGAGGAAATGACCAAATTTGTTGCCAGAAGTAATGACATTATGATGCTTTTGGCAAAGGAAAATTAAGGAGCAAGGCATGAACAATCAGCTTACTGCAAGTGATATCAAAAAAATGGAAGAGGAAATCGAATACCGAAAACTGGTGGAACGTCCCAAACTCTTAGAGGATGTAAAAGAAACCAGGGCTCACGGAGACCTCAGTGAAAATTTTGAATATCATGCTGCAAAAAGAGCGAAAAACCGTAATGAAAGCCGGATCCGTTATCTGGAGAGGATGATTCGTACAGCAGAAATTATATCGGATGAATCCAAAGAGGATGAGGTAGGAATCAATAACACGGTTACGGTGGAATTTGTGGAAGACGGATTGCAGGAGGTTTATCGCATTGTAACTACAGTAAGAGGGAATTCTTTGCAGGGACTGATTAGCAATGTGTCTCCTTTGGGAAGTGCGCTTCTGGGCCATAAGGAAGGCGATGTGGTCCATGTGGAGGTAAATCCCGGTGTGGGTTATGATGTAAGGATTGTGAAAATCGAAAACACGGATGATGACAGCATGGACAGACTCCGCGGTTTTTAAATGACAGAAAAAATGAAACTTCCGTATGCGGAAAGGTAGAGATAAACGCTCCAATCTGCATACGGAAGTTTTTTTGTGACAGTGACGAAGAGAGCACCATCGCGGGTGCATGAAAGGGCATTCGCCGGCAACGCATCAACCCGGTTCTGCAATCCGGCTGACACCCACGTAAATACGTGAGATTGCATACCAGGTGGCAAAATCCACCACACCTGTGACGGGAAGAGAAAAAATACGCTGGAAGGTGCGGACGGAGTCTTCGGTAAGAGCACCGAAGATGCCGTCGGGAACCAAGGTGGGCAGGGCGGGATAGTTTTCCGCAATGCGGTTTAACTGCTGCTGCATCTGGCGCACTTTTTCTCCGGAGGAACCTATGGTCAAATTGTATCCGGGGAAAGAGGAGGGCACACCGGAAATTTGCTCCGCAGTAGCAATATACATATCATTGCCGTAATAGTAACGGATGATTTCTATGGCGGAATAACCCTCGTCACCAAGGTATTTGGAACCCCACTGGCTTAAGCCCTCGCAGGTGGTGCGGTTGCCGTCACAGTAGGAGGTGAAGATGGGCTGTCGCACACCCGGCCTTGCCAGATAATTATTAAAAATGTTGTCTACAAGAATGTCGATGTTTTCATAAGTGTTCCGGCCGTAAATCCATTTTTGGTCATAAGCGGTGCTGGAGGTAATGGTAAAATCATAACCCCGGTTCCGGTACCACTCCGTGTAAACACGATTTAAGGTAAAGGACATGATTGCCAGTACATTTGCATAAATGGTGGCTTCCGGCCAAGTAGAATAGATTTCCGAGGAGGCCACGTTTTTAATGTAATCCGTATATTTCACCCAGTAGTTGGGGGCGCTGCTGTCGGAGGGGACACCGTCATGCACAATGACATATTCCGGAATTACCACCCGGCTTAAGACAATTTCGCCTGTTTCGGAAAGGGGCTTGATTTCTGCTTCCGGAATTTTGGGTGGGAAGTCGCCAAATAAGGTGTGCGGAGGGATGACAACAATTTTCTCGTCTTCATTCGTGACCTCCAGCGGATTCATCCGGATGGACTGGAGGGAGAATTCGTCTGCAAGCAGTTGGGAACCGAAAACCTGTACCGGTTCGTACCCCGGTGCGGTAACTTCGATATTGTATTCTGCATAGGGCCGGATTTCCGAAGGGGATAAAGAAAGGGCCAGAGGGGGAGTGGGCAGACTGATTTCCTCGGTAAGCCCGGACTCATCGGTGGTTAAGGTTGCAATGACCTCGGTGGGATTTGCAGTATCGGAAATGGTAACCGTGGCCCCGGAAATGGGAATGATGCCTAAGGAAGAAAAGACATTAATCCGCAGGGTGCCGGTGTTGTCGGTGCCGTTTACCTGTGCGGAATGTAACATGGGGGATGAGTATGTTTGATTGGACATAAAAAACCTCTGCATATTTACTTAAAGTAGTATATGCAGAGGCTGTAAAATATTTGCTTAGTCTAAGTTTAATTTACTCTTTGAGATGTACTCGCAGATGAAGAAGCATGCGATGACTTCCACGACGGCAAGCGCCAGACTGACATAATAGAGAGGCATCATGGCTGCAAAGGGAGCAAACATTGCTTCAAAAGGAGAGAATGTCAGGGCGGATTCCATCATCTCAAGATCCGTCACCAGATTAAAGGTAACCGGAAGTACGGCAATGGAAGTGATGGTCTGCACAAGGGTGGTTACCACCAAATAGGCGATAATGGAAGCGGCAACTTTATGCTTGCGGAACAACTGACCGATGCAAATGCAAAGGTAGATGAGCAGCATGCCGGAAAAACTTCCTGTAAGTAAAATCAGTAAAAATACAAAGAGGAAGCCGCCGACGGAGATACCACCGTATTCTTTGAAGATAGCATTTATGGTGGGCATGATTCCGTTAAATGCTTCGGAAACCTCAGCCCAGTCCGCATCCCCCAGCAATGTGCGCATAAACACGCGCATAAGCAGGAAAATGGAGATAATCATCAAGGAAGATGACAGGAAATTCCAAAAGGCACTAATCAGAGTCTTGCTCCAAATCAGTTTTCTGGGCGTGGTAGGCAGAGTAAACATCAAATAGCCTTCGTCCGTATACAGATTTTTGTAAAAACGGATGGCAAAATAAATCATGATTGCATAGGCACTGATAATAATTGTTATAAAGTAAGTGATGAGAATTGCCACTGCAATAAAGTCCATGAAAGTCATATCGGCAGAATTGGTACCTGCCAGTTTCTGCCACATGGGCATTTTAAAAGAGAGCGTGCCCAACAGGGTCATAAGTACGGTGAAAAGACATAAAGCTGTAGGCATCTTCCAAGTGGAACGCCATTCATGTTTTAATAATTTGCCTAACATGCGAACACCTCCCTAAACAATGCATCTACGGATTTGCCGTGATTTTCGCGGATATCGTCCACGGAAGTCTGGAGAACCAACTGACCGTAGCGAAGGAAGATTACCTCATCCAAAATATTTTCAATATCGGTAATCAAATGAGTGGACAGCAAGATGGTGCCCTCGGGATTGTAGTTGTTGATAATGGTCTTTAAAATATAATCCCTTGCTGCGGGGTCTACACCGGCAATAGGCTCATCCAGGATGTAAAGCTGTGCGTTACGGCTCATAACTAAGATGAGCTGTACCTTTTCTTTGGTACCTTTGGATAAAGTTTTCATTCTTGCCTTGGGGTCAATACCCAGGGTCGCAAGCATGGAATATGCTTTTTCGGTAGAAAAATCGGCATAGAAATCGGCGAAAAATTCTACCAGCCCCTGCACAGTGGAACTGCCGCTAAAATAAGGGCGCTCCGGCAAGTAGGAAATCAGGGCCTTGGTCTCAGGACCCGGCTGCATGCCGCGGATACGGATACTGCCCTGTGTAGGTGTGAGAAGCCCGTTTATCATTTTGATTAAAGTGGTTTTGCCGCTGCCGTTGGGACCGAGCAGACCGATGATTTTCCCTTCGGGAATCGCAAGGGTCAGGTTGTTGACGGCGATGTTGCGGGCATCATAGGCTTTTACCAAGCCTTGAATCTCAACAAGATTGTTCATAATTGTTACCCCTCCTGAACTGCTTTTTCGATAAACTCAATAATTTGTTCTTTTGTAAAACCCAGTTCCAGCATTTTCTCAATGAACTGATTTAAATGCTCGCGTGCAATATTCATTCTTATAGCGTTAATCATTTCCGTGTCCTCCGTTACATTGCGCCCGTTGGTGCGCTGAGTGATAATCAGACCGCTTCGCTCCAGTTCCGCGAAGGCTTTTTGCATCGTATTCGGATTAACAGCTGCCTCAGCAGCCAATTCCCGGACACTGGGAAGCTTTCCGCCGGGTGGATACTTTCCGGATACAATCTGCATCTGAATACGTTCAACCAATTGTGCATAAATTGGTCTGTCTGAATCTAAAGTCCAAGCCATATATTACCTCCTATTTGTATTATTGTATCACGCTCTTAATACAATAATACACCATAGAAAGAAAATGTCAACAATAAATTAAAATTTTAAAAAAAATGATGAAAAAAGCACGCTAAAAAACTTCATCTTAATGCCATTTTACAATTGCCTTATATAATAGAGAAATGGTATAATATTCGGTGTTCAAGGCAGGACCGGTTTTCTGCCGGTTATACTAAAGCAAAGCGTGGTGAGCATGATGAGAAAAGTGATTGAACAGATACTTGAGGGAAACTTTGATTATGACAATGGTTCTCTCGATTTTTCATGCTCAAAAATAGAGTTACATGCAAGACCCGGAGAGGATGTGGAAGGGTCTTTTCAAATTTATGGAAACAGTGGGAAAATGCTGGAAGGAGAAGTTTATTCTTCCGATCCGCGCATGGAGTGCCTGACCAAATCTTTTGTGGGAAACGGTGAAGAAATCGCATATCATTTTCATTCTGAAAGAGTGGCAGAAGGGGAAGTGATAAAAGGCGAGTTTTATGTAATCAGCAATCAGGGTGAGTATTACCTTCCTTATGTTATCAGTATGGGGCATACCCAGATTGAGTCTTCGCTGGGCAATGTGAAAAATTTGTTCCACTTTGCCAATTTGGCAAAGGGACACCCCGATGAGGCGGTTAAATTATTTTATTCTGCGGATTTCATAAGAATATTGAGCGGAAGTGAAAGACAGTATTATCAGGTATACGAGGGATTGTCCGGCTGCGTGGGAAACCGGCAGAATATGGAAGAGTTCCTCATTACAGTCAATAAAAAACAAAAAATAGAATATCTGACCGAGGAGGCAGAAATCCGCCTTGACGACCCGGATGAGGTTTCGGAATGCAGCATTGGAATTGCCAAAAACGGTTGGGGATATGTAAATTTGCAGGTGGAGACAGAAGGGGATTTTCTGTACACGGAAAAGGAAATCCTGACGGATAATGACTTTTTGGGGAATAAATGCAGATTATCCCTGTATGTGGACAGTGCACTGCTCCACGAAGGGAAAAATATGGGGTGCGTTATCCTGAAAAGTGCCTATGACCGTATGGTTGTGCCGGTGACCGTTTACAAAGGTTTATCTTCGCGCAGAAGCAGATACAGTGTGGAAAAGAAGAGGCTTACGGTACAACTGATGGAGTATTATCAGGCTTTCCGCATGAAAAAAATCAGCGCCGCAACCTGGTTAAAGGAAACGGGAAGACTGGTGGAGCATATTGTCGCCATGGATGAAGATGATGTGACCGGAAAATTGTTTCAGGCGCATATGTTGATTACCCAGGAAAGAGATAATGAGGCCGGATGGCTTTTGGACCAGGTGCAGGATGTTCTGGAGAGCGGAGAGAAAGAGGATTCCGTGACTTGGGCATATTATTTGTATTTGACAACTTTGGTCAGCAAGGACGAAGAGTACATAAACAGAGTTACTGACCGGGTGGAAAAAATATACAAAAAGAGTCGGGGTGAATGGAGAATCGCATGGCTTCTTTTGTATCTTTCTGAGGAATACGGAAAGAGTCCCACCAAAAAAATGGTATTTTTGGAAGAACAGTTTGAAAGGGGCTGCACAAGTCCGGTAATATACATTGAAGCATTAACGTTGATTCACGCAAATCCGGCGCTCCTTATGAAACTGGGCGGATTTGAAAAGCAGCTTTTATTGTATGCGGCAAAAAAAGAATGGCTCAGCCGCGAAATCGTAGACCAGGCGGTGTACCTGATTGGCAAGAGCAGGGAATTTTCAGCGGTTACCTATCATTTCTTAAAAGCGGCTTATGATTTTAAGCAGGATGAAGCGGTACTGTATGAGATTTGTACCATGTTAATCCGCGGCAACAAGACGGGGCCGGATTATTTCCCGTGGTATGCCAAGGGAGTGGAACACAATCTGCGGATCACCAGATTATATGAGTATTATATGATGTCTGCGGATTTGAACAGCACAGAACCTTTGCCAAAGATTGTTATGATGTATTTTTCCTATCAGAACAGTCTGGACTATGAGCGCAGTGCTTTTCTCTATGCAAATGTGTACCGGAACCGGGAGAAGTTCCCGGAGCTGTATGCAAATTACAGGAATGTCATTGAGCAGTTTGTAATCAGGCAGATTTGCAGCCAGCACATCAATAAGGATTTGGCTTATCTGTATAAAAATATTTTGGTTCCGAGAATGGTGAACGAAGAGGTTGCGGTCAATTTGGCAAGGCTTATGTTCGTACACCTGATCAGGACAGAACGCAAGGATATCAGACAGGTGGTTGTATACCAGCCGCTGGCCGGAAAAGAACATGCATATCCGATGGTTGACGGCAAGGCGTATGTACCTCTGTTTGGCAGCGAGTATACGGTTCTTTTGGAGGACAAGCACAGGAACCGGTACGGCAGCAGTGTGGCTTATACCACGGAGAAAATGCTTTTGCCGGGTAAAATCGCGAAAGATATTTCCCCTCTTGTGGAAAATGTGACCGGATACAATGTTTACATGTGTATGAACGGAAGAGAACTTGCGGAAGTGACCGGGGAAAATGTGGCGAGATTTAACTATCTGATGTGGGATGAATCGATTTTGCCCCGGTACAGAAACGAAGTGATTCTGAAATTGATGCACTATTATTATGAGCATGATTTGATGGAAGAACTGGATGCCCATTTAGACGACGTGGACTATGAAAGTCTCTCTGCAAAAGGCAGGGGTGAAATCCTGAAATATTTGATTTTGCGGGGAAAACTTGCGCAGGCTTATGAACTGGTAATCCGTTTCGGTTATTACCATGTGGAGCCGAAGGTGTTGCTCCGTCTGTGCAGTGTGCTTCTGCATAGGAACGGTATGACAGAAGACAGTTCCATGACGGATATACTGATGTTTATTTTCCGCAAAGGGAAGTATGATGAACGTACCCTTGCGTATTTGGGACTTTTCTATAAGGGAATGACAAGGGAATTGCGTGATATATGGAAAGCATCCAGGGAAATGGAACTGGATACACGGGAACTCAGTGAGCGTATACTGGTCCAGATGCTTTTTACAGGGTCTTTTGTAGGGGAAAAGATGCAGATTTTTGATGACTACATAAAGTCCGGTCCGGATGCGGAAGTGGAAGCAGCCTTTTTATCCCAATGCGCTTACGATTATTTCGTGAAAGATAAAATAACGGAGAGTTATGTGTTTGAGCAGATGTATTACAGTTATTTGCGGGACGGAGTGCTTCCGCAGGTGTCGAAATTGGCGTTGCTCAAATATTATGCGGAAACCATTGTGGAGAAACTGGAAGGAATGCAGGAAACGCTGGAGCAATTTGCGGTAGAAATGGTTTACGGCGGTATTTACCTGAAATTCCTCAAAGAGTACTGTGACAATGACCTGATGATGGGAAAAATTTTGGACAAGACCATTGTGGAGTACCATGCGCACCCCGGTGCCCGTGCAATTATGCACTATGTCATCGAAAGGGACGACAGTGAGGAAAGCGAATATATCGCCGAAGAAATGCACCATGTGTACGGCGGCGTCTTCTTTAAGGCTTTTCCTCTGTTCTTTGGAGAAAGTCTGCAATATTACATTGTGGAGGAAATGAATGGACAGGAGCATCTCACAGAGAGCGGAACCATTCAGAAGAGTGACATTGAATCGGCTACCTTAGAGGGTAAATTCAATATGATTAATGATATCGTAATCGGAAATACACTGCAGGATTTCAACACGGTGGACGATCTGATGAACGAATATTATTACAAAGATTATATGTGCGAGCGATTGTTCCGCTTGCAGTAACGGGAAAGGAAAAAGAACTTTGTTAAACGGAAAATTTGATTTTCTCGATAAAGTGAATAATGACAAAGTGATTGTAGGTTATGATTTGGGAAACAGATACTCCCAAATCAGTTACAGCCTCGGTCAGGGGATGGTTCCCGAAACGCTTTCCCAGGTGGCAGGAAGCGAGCAATACAATGTGCCCACGGTTCTGTGCAAACGAAAAGGGGTAAATCAGTGGTTTTACGGAAAAGAGGCACTGAAATACGCCCGGGAAAATGAGGGAACCCTGGTGGACAATCTCCTTGAACTGGCAAAAGACGGGGAGATGATATTGATAGAGGAACAGGAATTTGATCCTCTGGCACTTCTGACGCTGTTCATACGAAGGAGTCTTTCTCTGCTGAGCCCCATCTGCTCTCCTGACAAGATTGCAGGCATCATGTTTACCTGCGATGATTTGGAGCAGAGCATGGTGTCTATCTTAAGTAAGGTTACTTTGAGTCTGGGACTGAAGACGAAAAATATATGCTTCCAGAGTCATGTGGAGAGTGTGTATTACTACAATCTGTACCAGCCGTCAGAACTTTGGAACCAACAGGTGCTGTTGTATGAATACCGCAATGACGGAATCAAGAGTTACCGCATGGAGTGTAACAAGCGTACGACCCCTATTGTGGCTTTTATCCATATGGAGAATCATCTGTTCAGAAGTCCCCTTGCCATTCCGGAGGAGGATTATCTGCGGGTGGACGCTTTTCGGGATATGGACGGCAAATTTTTGGATATCGTGACGAAGGATTGCGAAAACAGGATTGTGTCCTCGGTATATCTGCTGGGGGAAGGCTTTTGCGGCGACTGGCTGCAGGAGTCGCTAAAGTTTTTGTGCCGCAACCGCAGAGTGTTCCAGGGAAATAATCTGTTCAGCAAAGGTGCCTGCTACAGTATGCTGGAAAAACAGCAGGCCAGCGAATTGGGAAGAAGTCATGTTTTTCTTGGAAATGAGAAACTGAAAGCCAATATTGGCATGAAAGTGGTGCGCCGTGGAGAGGATTCCTATTTTGCGATTCTGGATGCGGGAAACAACTGGTTTGAGGCCACGGGAGAGGTGGATTTTCTGCTGGAAAGCGGAAATTCCTTTTCTATAATGGTGACGCCGTTAAACGGCAATGTGGCAAGGAATGTGGAAATCTGTCTGGAAGGACTGGAGGAGAGACCGGCGGGGACAACGAGACTCAGGCTTCTGGCAGATATGATTAGCGAAAATAAGGTACAAATCAAGGTGGAGGATTTAGGTTTTGGGGAAATATTCCCCGCCACCCACAAAAAATGGAAAGAAATTTTGGAAGTATAAGGAGATATCATGGGTAGAGCGGTAATGCTGTGCGGAAGTGATGCAAAAACTCCATATCGATTTATTAATCCGGACGTGCTGGTGTACACGATAGAGGAATTGTGTTTTATCCTTCGAGAGAACGCTTTTCTTTTGGATGTGGATGTCATGGATAAAAGGCTGGTAAACTGGATTGATACCGAGTGCGGTTTACATGCATTGGCTGCGTCGTTGTATCCTTTGATTCACCAGAAAGGTACGGTCACTTCTTTTGTAATGACCATATTGGAATATATGGGCAATTACACCATGGAAGAGTTGAAAGAGACGGAGAGACTGTTAAAACAGGGCGCGTCATTAAGTACCTATGAGAAGTATAAAAAGAGAATTGACTACATGGTGGGGAATGGAAAACTGGTACAGGCCATGTCGGAATATGATGAGTTGCTTGCGATTCTGCCACAGGTGGAAAATGAGTTGAGTGCCAAGGTACTTCACAACAAAGCAGTTGCCATGACCGGCCTTTATTTATTTGAGCAGGCCGCCGAATGTTTTTTGAGTTCCTACGAAATGTACCCGGCAAGGGAAACTTACATAGAGTATCTGGCAGCAAAGAGGCTGGCCCTTGGGGAAGAGGAGTATATTTCTTTTGTGGCAGGCATTCCGGAAGCCTATGAGGATTCACTGGAACTGGAAAAACGGGTGGAAGAAATTACGGAAAGCTGGCAGAATTGTTTGAATAAACGGCGTTTGGATCAACTGGGAGAATGGAAGGAAGACGGTAGTTTTTCCAAGTATTATGAAGAGACAGAGAAAATGATACAGGGACTGAAACAAAGTTACCGTCATAACATCAGCGAATCATAAGGAGCAACAAATGGGTATTTTCAAATGGTTGTTTGGAAGGAAAAAGACAGAAGAACCGGAAATTACGGAAGAAAATAAGGAACTTGTCTATGAGCGCGACAGTATCGATTTTCATGAAGAGGTAGAGCGCGGAAGATATTTGATGAATTGCATCGAGCAGATAGGAGAGGCGGAAAGGGAACTTGATTTGCTGAAGGGAGAGTATAATCTGGTCACCTCCTATCTGACGGATATGGAAGAAATAGAGGCGCTTCCGAAAGAAGAAGCGGAAGAACTGAAAGTGGCGGCAAGGCGGATTGTCACTTTGGAAAAGGATATGCAGTCCTTGTCGGAGAAGAAGAGCCACATGAGTGACAGTGACTACAAAAGAATGCAGGGGCAGGAAGAAGAAGTAGAAGAAGGTATCGCCAAAATTAAGGAGGCAGAAAAATACCGCAAACTGGTGCAGCAGGACCTTAGCCGTCTGGACGGGGAGAGAAATGCGTATCAGTACCGTAAAAGTGAACTTAACACAATGATGGTCAATTTAAAAGGCATGACCACAATCTGGCTTGTGGCTCTGCTGGCATGTATGATTATGTTAGCGGTTCTGCGTTTTGGATTTGAAATGGATGTGGCCATCGGCTTTTTGGTTTCCGTAGGTGTGGGCGCGGTTGCAATTACATTCCTATGCGTGAAATATATTGATGCGCAAAATGAAATGGCGCGGGTGGAAAAAGCCTCCAATAAACTGATTCTGTTGCAGAATAAGGTTAAAATCCGCTATGTCAATAATGTGCAGTTGTTGGATTATCTTTATATGAAATACAACGTGGAAAGCGGACAGAAACTGGAAAAACTTTGGAAGACTTACCAGCAGGAGAAGGAAGACCGGAGACAGTATGCAGAACTGGAAGCAAAACTGGTATATAACCAGAAACAGCTTTTGAAAATCCTGAAGAGATACCAACTGAAAGATCCTGACAGATGGACCCATCAGGCGCTTGCGATTATTGATGAGAAAGAGATGGTCGAAATCAGGCATGGCCTGATTGTGAGAAGACAATCCCTGCGAAGCCAGTTGGATTATAATCAGAAGGTGGCGGAGACTGCCAGCAACGAAATTAAGGAAGTGGCGATGTTGTATCCCCAGTATAAGGCGGAGATTACGGATTTGCTTGACAAATATCAGGGAACCGGATTGGAAGTGCAAAATGACTGAATTGAGAAGAAATAATGAACCGGGCATTCAGCAGATTGATATAAGCAGAAAGCCCGCAGCGGCAAGGCCCCCCCAGAGAACGAGAACGAATCAAGGTCCCCAGGGAAGGCCGCCGCAGAACAGACAGGCACAGGGCAGGACGCCTGTGAGAAACAGGAGAAAAAAACAGAGACGCAGCAGAGGTGGCTACGGTTTTGTTGCATTGTTGCTTTTACTTGTTTTGGTGGTTGGCGTTGGCATTTATCTGCAGGGAAGAGTGGAGACTGCCTATGTCCTTGAGGCAGGAGACAGTATTGTGGCGGAAAAACTGGTTCTCCGCGGGAAGGCTGTTCCTACAATTCTTGAAAATTTGACAGAAGAGGAAATCCATACCCCCGGCGAGTATGAGATTAAAGCAAGATTGTTCCCCTTTACTTATACGGTGAAGGTTACGGTACAGGATACCGTGGCGCCCCAAGCGTCCGGGGTATCTGTTTTTTGTAAATACGGTACGGAATTGGCAGTGGAGGCATTTGTGGCGGATGTAGTGGACGCTACGGATGTGACCTATGCTTTTGAAACGGAACCGGACTTTGGAAAAGGCGGAGAGCAGGAGGTTGCGGTAATCTACACGGATGAGGCCGGTAACCGTACAAGAGTGGTTTCCACTCTGTATATTTCCAATTTGATGAATGAACTGGTGATTGAGGCGGGAAACCCTGTGCCGGATGCCAGAGAGTTTTTGGAAAAAATAGAGGGATTTGATAATACAGAGGTTTATTATATCACCGACACCGGTGAGATTGATACGAGTATAATTGGTGAGTATGCCATTTCTATTTTGGTGGATGGCAGAGAATCACAGGTTTCGCTTATCGTCCGGGATACCATTGCTCCGCAGTTTACGGTAAAGCACATTGATGGCTGGACACTTAAGCCTCTTATGCCGGAAGATTTTGTGGTGTCAGGAACGGATGTGACAGACATAACTTACCGTTTTGCAACAGAACCGGACTGGACGAAGGCCGGCAGCGGAAGCGTGGAAATCATTGCCGTTGATGCGGCAGGAAACACAAGTTTCCAGATTGCCTCTTACAAATTAACGGCGGACACTGTGGCACCGGAGGTTTCCCTGAGCACCATAGACATTATTATCGGGGAAGCGGTTTCCTACAAAAAAGCAGTGGGATATTCTGATAACGCGGATTCCAAGGACGAACTGAAATTGGAAATTGATAATTCCAAGGTGGATCCCAATACGGAAGGAACTTATACGGTTACTTATACCGTTACGGATACGGCGGGAAATTCCACAACGAAAACCGGTGAGGTTTACGTTTTGGCAGAGAAACCGGTTTACTATGATGAGGATCTGGTAAACGAAAAGGCAGATGAGGTTCTGGCACAGATTTTGAAGGACGGTATGACGCCTTTGGAGAAAGCCCGTGCGATTTATAACTGGGTCCACGGAAAAATCGGTTATATCAATCATTCGGAAAAAACAGACTGGGTGCGTGGTGCGTACGAAGGACTGGTAAAACGGCAAGGCGATTGCTATGTTTATGCTTGTACCGCCAAGGTGCTTCTGACAAGAGCAGGCATCGAAAACATGGATATTGTAAAATCCCAGGTAAACCCGTCCCATTATTGGAATCTGGTTAATTTGGGTGAAGGCTGGTACCATTTTGATGCCACGCCCAGAAAAGATAAGACTGTATTCTTTATGTGGACGGATGCCCAACTGATGGAGTATTCCGAGAGCCATAAGAATACCCACATTTATGATGCAAGCCTTTATCCGGAAATTAACTAGCCTTGTATTGTAAATAAAAGTGTGCTAATATTGTAAAGGCATTTTTGCCAAAGTGATTTGAAAGAGTGAGCGAGAGATGAAAACCCTTGGAATAATCGGCGGTCTTGGTCCGATGGCAACGGCTTATTTCATGCAGCTTGTCATCGAAATGACAGAGGCGGCTACGGATCAGGAACATATTCCGATGATAATATACAATTGTCCCCAGATACCGGACAGAACAAAATATATGCTTGGTTTATCCGGGGAAAATCCGGCTCCTTATATTGCAGAGTGCGGACGGAAGCTTACGGCGGATGGGGCGGATATTGCGGCAATTCCCTGCATTACGGCCCATGCCATGCACGAGCAGATACAGGATGAGGTGGATATCCCCATTATCCACGCGATAAAAGAAGTGGTAAATTACCTGCAGGAGAGAAAGGTTTCCAAAGTGGCATTGGAGGCCACGGACGGAACGATACAGGTGGCAGTGTTCCAAAGGGAACTTCAGAACGCCGGGATAGAAGTGATTTTGCCTTCAAAGGCAAGTCAGGCCAAGGTGATGAGCATTATCTATGATAATGTGAAGGCAGGAATCCCCGTCAATATGCAGGCGTTCGAAGAAGTGGAGACGGAACTTTTGGGACAAGGCGCGGAAATGATTATTCTGGGTTGCACGGAACTTTCCATGGTGAAGCGGGATTATAAGTTACGGCACTGCTATCTGGATGCCATGGAAGTTTTGGCGAGAGCGGCCGTAAAAGAATGCGGAAACTTGAGAAAACGTTATGAGATTTTATGACCGGAATGAAAAGACCGGATATATAGAAGAAAGGCATATGAGAAATGCAAAATCATGTACTTGATTATTTAATTGATACGGTAAAAAGAGTGCCAGACAAGATTGCCTTTGCAAATGAAAAAGATGCGCTTACATTTGCAGATGTGGAAAATCAGCATAAGGCAGTGGCAACATTTCTTTCCGATAAAGGCATTTATAAGGAACCGGTAGTGGTATTTATGAATAAGCATCCGAAGACGATTACCGCTTTCTTTGGTGTAATTGCGGCAGGTGACTTTTATGTGCCGATTGATGAGGAAATGCCCAGAGTCAGAATTGACCTGATTTTGGAAAATTTAAAACCCAGGGCAGTGATCTGTGATGAGAAGACAAAAGCAATAGCAGAAACCTTTCATTTTGAGGGGGAGATTTATCTCTATGACGAGATGATTCAGACTCCTGTAAATGCGGAAAAATTGCAGGAAATACATGATAAAGCCATAGATACGGACCCGATTTATGTGGTGTTTACTTCCGGTTCCACGGGAGTGCCCAAGGGCGTTGTGGCATGTCACCGCTCTGTACTTGACTATATTGAACAACTTTCGGAAGTGCTGGAATTTAATGAGGATACGGTTTTCGGCAATCAGACACCGCTGTATTTTGATGCCTGCCTGAAGGAACTTTATCCCACACTGAAATTTGGTGCTACCACCTATCTTGTGCCGAAGAGTTTGTTTATGTTCCCCATCAAACTGGTGGAATTTTTGAACGAACATAAGATTAATACCGTGTGCTGGGTGGTATCCGCCCTGACCATGATTTCCGCCTTCGGTGCATTTGATAAGGTGAAACCGGAATATTTGCACACCATCGCTTTTGGTAGTGAAGTGTTCCCTATCAAGCAATTTAATTTGTGGAAGAGTGTGCTTCCAAATGCGAAATTTACCAATCTGTACGGTCCCACCGAGGGAACCGGCATGTGCTGTTATTATAAAGTAAACAGGGAATTTGCCCTGGATGAGGCCATTCCTGTTGGACGTCCTTTTAAGAATACGGAGATTATTCTTTTGGATGATGAAAATAAGAGGGCAGCGGAGGGGCAGCCCGGTGAAATCTGTATCCGCGGTACATCCCTGACAATGGGTTACTATAACAACCCGGAGAAAACAGCGGAGGCCTTTGTGCAGAATCCGCTGAATACGGCTTATCCGGAACTGATTTACAGGACCGGTGACATCGGTAAGTATAATGAGTATGGGGAACTGGTATTTGTATCCCGTAAGGATTATCAGATTAAACATATGGGACACCGCATTGAACTGGGAGAAATTGAAGTCAATGTCAACATGATGCCGGAGATTAAATTGTCCGGATGTATCTACGACAGCGTAAAGGGCAAAATAGTACTTTACTATGTGGGAGATATTGAGACCGGTGAACTGACAAAGGCCCTGAAGGACAAGTTGCCCAGATACATGATTCCCAATTATGTAAAGAAGCTGGATGAGATGCCTCTTACACCCAACGGTAAGATTAACAGAGTTTACCTGAAACAGAAATATCAGGAAGAAAACGAAAAATAGATTTAAAATTAAAGGAGATTAACTATGGACGAGAAGATTTTGGAAACATTAATCGAGATTTTAACTGATTTACACCCTGACGTAGATTTTGAAACCTGTGATACACTTATCGATGATAAGATTTTAGATTCTTTTGATATTGTATCCTTGATTTCTGAGATTAACAATGAATGGGATGTAACTGTTCCCGCAGACAAAATTGATCCCCAGTATTTCAATTCCGCAGCTGCTCTTGCAGAATTGATTGAGGAACTTTTGGACGAATAAAAAGACCAATGAAAAAGGTGTAATACGATGCTTTTTACTTCCTATGAATTTATGATTTTTGTACTGGTGACAGCAGTACTCTATTATGTGGTACCGAAAAAAATGCAGTGGTGGGTACTGCTTGGGGCAGATTATGTGTTCTATGCCATTGCGGGCGTGGAATATCTGCCTTTCATTTTGGTAACCACAATTTCGGCATACCTGACAGGTATGAAACTTCGTAGCCTGAAATCTGCCCAAGAGCAGTATTTGGCTGTACATAAGGCGGAAATGAGCCGCGAGGAAAGAAAAGAATATAAGGCAAAAGAAAAGAAGAAGCAGTGGAGATGGCTGCTTCTTGCTTTGCTGTTTAACCTTGGTATTCTGGCGGTGCTGAAATACACCAATTTTGCCATTTCCAATGTGAATTCCATAATGAAAGCATTTGGCGGTGACGGGGCGATTCAGTTCGTTGATTTGGTGTTGCCTTTGGGTATTTCCTTCTACACTTTCCAGACGTTAGGCTATGTGATTGATGTGTACAGAGGAAAATATGAGGCGGAGACAAATCCTTTCAAGTTTGCCCTGTTTGTATCTTTCTTCCCCCAGCTTGTGCAGGGACCCATCAGCCGCTTTGACGATTTGGCGTCCGGCCTGTTTGCGGAGCATAAATTTGATGCAAAGACGGTTTCCTATGGACTGCAGAGAATTCTGTGGGGCTATTTTAAAAAGATGGTTATCGCGGACCGCATGCTGATTGCGGTAAACGAGATTATACAGAATCCGGATACTTATCAAGGTGCTTATGTGTTTGCGGGTATGCTGTTTTATGCCCTGGAACTTTATGCGGATTTCACGGGTGGTATTGACATCACAATCGGTATTGCCCAGGTGCTTGATATTGAGGTCGCCGAAAACTTCCGCAGACCTTATTTTTCCAAGAATATCAAAGAGTACTGGAAGAGATGGCATATTACCATGGGTACCTGGTTCACGGACTATATTTTCTACCCCATTTCCGTTTGTCAGCCTATGTTAAATCTTTCCAAATGGTCCAGAAAACATTTGGGAGAGGCGCTGGGCAAACGTGTGCCGGTGTATTTGTCCTCCTTTGTCGTATGGTTTACCACCGGTATCTGGCACGGCGCAAGTTGGAATTTTATTGCATGGGGACTTGGCAACTTTGTGGTAATTATGATTTCCCAGGAATGTGAGCCGCTGTACGGCGAATTCCACGCCAAATTCCCGACAATAAAGGAGAAATGGGCATTCCGGGCCTTTCAGGTTGTGAGAACGGTTTTGCTTATGAGCACGCTCCGTATGTTTGACTGTTACAGAGACGTTCCTCTGACATTTAAGATGTTCGGCAGCATGTTTACGACATGGAACTGGGGCGAACTGTTTAGTGGAGGATTGCTTAATCTGGGACTTGATATAAAGGATTATGTGATTTTATTTATAGGCTTTTTGGTGCTTCTTACCGTCAGTCTGGTTCAGAGAAGCGGAAAAGTCAGGGACAAAATTGCGGCAAAAGCCTTGCCTGTCCGTGTTGCAATCTGGTATGGTCTGTTCCTTGCAGTATTGCTTTTCGGAGCTTACGGTGTGGGATACGATGCAAGTCAGTTTATTTACAACCAGTTTTAATTTGGAGTTTTTAGGAAAGAAACTATGGAAAAGAAGAAATGGAATAAAAAGAAAACAGTGGCGGTGGTTTTGGTCGTCCTGTTTATATGGGTGACACTCTGGCTGTTGCAGCGTCTGTTGGTTCCCAAGTATGCCAGTGAGGTTGTGGAAGGTAACCTGATTGCAGAGTACTATCAGGAAGAAAAGGATCACGACGTTTTGTTTATCGGTGACTGCGAAGTGTACGAGAACTTCGTTCCTGCGGTTTTGTGGGAAGAGTACGGAATTAACAGTTACATCCGCGGCAGTGCACAGCAGCTTATCTGGCAGTCCTATTATTTGCTTGAAGATGCGTTGCGTTATGAAAAACCGGATGTGGTTATTTTTAACGTTTTGGCACTGCAGTATAACGAGCCTCAGAAAGAGGCTTACAACCGGATGACCATTGAGGGAATGGAATGGTCTATGTCCAAGGTGGGGGCGATTTCATCTTCCATGATGGAGGATGAGAATTTCCTGGACTATGTGTTCCCTATTTTGCGTTATCATTCCCGTATTACAGAGTTGAAATGGGAAGATGTGCAGTATATGTTTTCCCGTCCCAAGGTATCCTACAACGGCTATTACATGCGCGTGGACAGTAAGCCTGTCACCACCCTTCCGGAGCCCAAAAAACTGGCAAACTACCAGTTCGGGGACAATGCATATAAATATATGGATATGATTACCGGGCTTTGCGCGGAAAATGATATTGAACTTATTTTAGTTAAGGCTCCCAGCCTGTATCCCCATTGGTATGACCAGTGGGAGGTCCAGATGGAGGAATATGCCGCAGAGCATAATCTCAAATACATTAACTTCCTGGAATTGCAGGAGGAATGTGGTCTGGACTTTAGCACGGATACTTATGATGCAGGTTTGCATTTAAATCTGTGGGGAGCGATTAAGATTACTGACTATTTGGGTCAATACCTCACGGAAGAGTGTGGTCTGGAAGACCGTAGGGGTGAGGAACATCTTTCTGCAATCTGGGAAGAAAAACTTGCAGAATATTATGGGGAAATAGAGAGACAAAAAGCCTTATATGGAGTAGAATAAAAATGCCTGTCGGTGACAGGAAAGGAAGGAGATTTATTATGAAAAAATGGAAACTTGTAATGATAAGCGCAGTGCTTGCTCTTAGTTTTGCGGCTTGCGGCGGCGAGACAGAGACAGGCGCAAATGGCGGCGAATCTGAAGTGGCAGACAGCAAAAATGAGGAATCTTCCAAAGAGGAGGCTGTAAAAGGATTTGTGTTCGTGTATCAGGGTGTGACGGTCAGCATTGATGCACAGGCAGCGCCTATTATGGATGCACTCGGTGATCCTGTAAGTTATTTTGAAGCAGCCAGCTGCGCATTTGAAGGTCTGGATAAAATGTATACCTATAACAGTGTGGAAATTGACACTTACCCGGATGAAAAAGGCGTAGACAGAATTTCCAACATTATTTTGAAGGACGATATGGTTGAGACTCCCGAAGGTGTAAGTCTGTTTGAGACAAAAGCAGATATGATTGCTGCTTACGGTGAAAATTATAAAGAGGAAAATGGCCTCCTTGTATATGAAAAAGACGGCATGAGACTGTGCTTCATTTTGGACGGCGACGAGATTATTTCCATTGAATATGTGTCTACTGTGTTAGACTAACGGAAAGAAAAGCAAATGCTTGCAATCGTATTGGGAACGTCGGGTGTAACTTTTAAATGTAAAATGAAGAAACGAGGAATAATATGGGCGGATTTTTTGGAGTAGCATCAAAAGAGGATTGTGTTTTTGATTTGTTTTTTGGAACAGACTATCATTCCCATTTAGGAACAAGACGTGCGGGCATGGCGGTTTACAGCAAGGAAAAAGGCTACGACCGCGCAATTCATAATATTGAAAATTCACCATTCAGAACAAAATTTGACAAAGATATTAACAGCATGCAGGGAAATCTGGGTATCGGATGTATTTCCGATTATGAGCCCCAGCCCCTGATTGTCCGTTCCCATCACGGCAATTATGCAATTGCCACTGTTGGGAAAATTAACAACATGGATAAATTGGTGAAGATGCTGTTTGCAAAAGGACATTCCCACTTTTTGGAGATGAGCGGCGGTGATATCAACGCCACGGAACTGGTGGCTTCCCTGATTAATCAGAGAGAACATTTGGTGGAAGGTATCCGGTATGCCCAGGAGATGATAGAAGGCTCCATGACCATGCTGATTATGACGGACAAAGGCATTTTTGCGGCGAGAGATAAAATGGGAAGAACTCCTGTTGCTATTGGCAAGAAGGACGGCGCATACTGCGCGGCTTTCGAAAGTTTTGCCTATTTGAATCTGGGGTATACCCCTGTTAGGGAGTTGGGCCCCGGTGAGATTGTAGTACTGACACCGGAAGGGGTTCAGACCCTGGCATCACCCGGTAAGGATATGAAAATTTGTACCTTCCTCTGGGTATATTACGGGTATCCATCCTCTTCTTACGAAGGCATCAGCGTAGAGCAGATGCGATACAACTGTGGCGCGCTTTTGGCAGACAGGGATGATGTAAAGCCGGATATTGTGGCCGGCGTGCCTGATTCCGGTACACCTCATGCCATCGGCTATGCAAACCGTTCCGGAATTCCCTTTTCCAGACCCTTTATTAAGTACACGCCCACATGGCCCAGGTCGTTCATGCCCACCATTCAGACACAGAGAAACCTGATTGCCAAGATGAAATTGATTCCGGTCCATGATTTGATTCAGGATAAGAGCCTGCTTCTGATAGACGACTCCATCGTGCGGGGCACCCAGCTTGGTGAGACAACGGAATTTTTATATCAGAGCGGGGCAAAGGAAGTACATATCCGTCCGGCTTGTCCGCCGCTTATGTTCGGATGTAAATACTTAAACTTCTCACGTTCTTCATCGGAGATGGATTTGATTACAAGAAGAACACTGAAGGAAATTGAGCAGGAGGGCAAGTATACGAGTTTAGAAGCCTATTGTGACCCTGATACGGAAGAATATAAGGATATGATTGACCGTATCTGTAAGAAACTCAATTTCACCACTTTGCGTTATCACAGATTGGATGATATGATTGAATCCATTGGCATTGACCGTTCAAAACTTTGTACCTATTGTTGGGACGGCAAAGAATAGGAAAGGTGTTTTATGACAGAAGAAAAGAAATCAAAATGGAATGCGAAACGTGTGGCCGCTTTGGTGGCAGTTGTGCTTTTAGTGGCGTTATATGTGGTAACGTTCTTTGTTGCCCTTTTCGCGCCTGTGGAATCCGGTAATGTTTTTGCGGTATGTCTCATGGGAACGATTGCAATTCCCCTGCTGGCCTGGATATACATTTGGCTGTATGGCAGGATGACCGGTAAGGAGACCATAGCAGACTTGAAAATTCTGCAAACGGGAATCGAGGCAGAGGAAACTGTAGAAGCGGAAAGTTCGAAAGAGTAGTAAGAAATGAATTATTAGTAAGGCCACTGCGGTTGGTTGAAAATTAGGGAGCCCTGATTTTTAACCAGTCACAGTGGCTTTTGTTTTGTTTATCTAAAGTGAATGGGGTGCACAGAAATTGGGAGTTGCGGAGACGAATCGGTCTTGAAAGAGGTTACATTTTAGCAACATTTGAGAAATGCATGACAAAAGATAGAGAGTTAGTTTTGTGACAATGCAATAAAATATGAATATAAGATAGAGAATTTTTGTCTAAATTATAGATTTCGGAGGGAATAAAGATGAGTCAGGAGTTGAAGAAGGAGTACCGTAATCTGTTTGCGGAGATTGGAATTTCACAGGAAGTTATTGACAAACGTCTTAGGGAAATCAGGGACTTTTACTTCTATGGCGGCGAAGAGGAAAGAGTATATTATCCGGTGGGTGACGATATGGCCTATATCATGGATACCGGTAATAATGATGCCAGAACAGAGGGAATGTCCTATGGTATGATGATTTGTGTCCAACTGAATATGAAAGAGGAATTTGATCGTCTCTGGAAGTGGGCGAAAACATATATGTGGACGGCGGAAGGCTGGTATGAGGGCTATTTTGCATGGTCTTGTGCAACCGATGGCAGAAAAAATGACAATGGACCCGCTCCCGACGGAGAGGAGTTCTTTGCACTTGCTCTTTTCTTTGCAGCTCACAGATGGGGAAACGGAGAGGGCATTTTCAATTACGAAGAGGAAGCAAAGGCTATTTTAAGGGCTTGCTTACATAAAGGCCAAAACGGAAGAGAGGGTGTTCCCATGTGGAATCTGGAAAACGGACAGATTCTTTTTGTGCCGGGAATCGATTTTACAGACCCTTCTTACCATTTGCCTCATTTCTATGAGCTGTTTGCGCTCTGGGCGGATGAAGAGGACAGGGAATTTTGGAAGAGGGCGGCAAAAATCAGCAGAGAATACCTTGCGGTTGCCTGCCACCCGAAGACCGGATTTTCTGCGGAATATGCAGAGTTTGACGGCAGTCCCATGAGCAGACCCTTGCCTTGGACAAAAGACAGACACGACTGGTTCTACAGCGATTCTTACAGAACCGTTGCAAATATCGGTCTGGATTATGAATGGTTTGGAATTGACGAGGGACAAAGAAAAGCAGCGGATAACATTCAAAGATTCCTGATTGAAGACTGCAGAAAAGAAACTTATTACATATACGAAGTGGACGGCACCATTGCGGTGAAGGATATGGCCCTTCATCCCGTGGGACTTCCGGCTGGCGTGGCCCAGGCTTCCCTGGCAGCGGACAATGAATTTACCCGCGAGTGGGTAGAGAAGTTCTGGAATATGGAAATGCGCACCGGAACCAGAAGATACTACGACAACTGTTTATACTTTTTTGCATTTTTAGCTCTCAGCGGAAATTACCGTATATGGTAGGAGGAAAAGTTATGCAAGGACCGAAAGCACCGAAGGATCCTTCCAAGAAGAGGAAAAGTTTTTTTATCATGAGAAATAAATCCGTGGCAGGTTCCCCCCAGCCAAACGGCAAGGGTGTCCAGTTTATATACCAAAACGACGGTCGCATGATCAGCAGTGCGAAAATCGTGGGTGGCATCTCGGACGTAACCATGCTGGAACTGCTGAAAACCACGGAGGGCTTTCGGAAACTGGTATATAGTATCGGTGTGACGGTGGAAGCAAAGGACAGGGAGAAAGAAGTGGAATTTGCTTTCCAGATGTATGGAAAGGAAGATGCTTACGGCTCCGGAACCACCATTCAAAAAACGGTGAAGGCAAACGGCATGGAAAATATCATTGTGCTGGATGAGTGTCTTTGGTCCGAGGATGATAACATTCCGGGGCAGATACGTTTTGAGTTTGAAACAGCGGGCGAGATGGCGGATGTTTCCGTGCGGTTTTATCTGCAGGATGGATTTGATGCGCCGGAACCGGAGGAAGAGGGGGAAGTGGATTTTGATTCTCCTTACTACCGGGAAATGCTGGAAAAATCTTTGGTGCAGACCGGCAACAATATGCGCCTGAAAAAAGCCATTGACAAGGCGCGTGCGGGAGAGGATGTGACCATTGCTTTTATTGGCGGTTCCATTACCCAGGGGGCAGGGGCGATTCCCATCAATACCCAGTGTTATGCATACAAAACCTTCCAGGGGCTTTGTGAACTGGCCGGAAAAGGAACGGAAGAAAATATCCACTATATTAAAGCCGGTGTGGGCGGAACACCCTCCGAACTTGGCATGCTCCGCTATGAGAGGGATGTGCTCAGATGCGGCAAAGTAAAACCGGATATTGTTATCGTGGAGTTTGCGGTAAATGATGCCGGGGACGAAACCGGCGGTGAGTGCTATGACTCCCTTGTGAGAAAGATTTTAAACGCGGACAACGCACCGGCAGTGATTTTGCTGTTTGCAGTGTTTGCGGATGACTATAATTTGCAGGAAAGGCTCTCCCCTGTGGGCAGAGCCTATAACCTCCCCATGGTCAGTACAAAGGACTGTGTGACAGAGCAGTTCTATAAAAAGCCGGGAGAGGGAAAAGTGGTAAGCAAGGGACAGTTTTTCTATGACTGTTTCCACCCCGCTAATGTGGGACACACCATTATGGCAGAGGGATTAATTCACCTGATGAAGACGGTGGATGCACAGCCTGCAGCCGGGGAAGATATCGATATCAGCAAGGTGGAAGCACCTATTGGCGGAGAGTTCCAAAATGTCCGCCTGTTGGCTGCAAAAGAAAACAATTGCAAAGCAGTGATTGATGCCGGTGATTTTAATGGAACGGACGAAGAACTTCAGTGTGTGGAGCAGGACTTGAACCTGCACGGAACACCGGAATTCCCCGACAACTGGATGTATAACGGAAGTGTGAAAAAAGGTACAGGAAAACCTTTTTGCATGGATATTGCCTGCAGTGCGCTGCTGATGATATACAAGGATTCCGGATCGTTGAATGCAGGATGCGCGGAAGTGTTTGTGGATGGAGAAAAGGTACTTTTTGCGAACCCGAGGCTGAACGGATGGACGCACTGCAATCCGGCCATTTGTTTCCGGGGAAGAGAAAAGAAAACTTATCACGTGGAAGTCAAAATGCAAGCCGGTGATGAGGAAAAAGATTTTACGATTTTGGGATTTGGTTACGTGGAATAAGCGAGGTTATGAAAATGGGTATGAAACCGGGTAACGGCAATGTAGAAATATTGGTGGAGGAATGTGCTTTTGAAGGTGTAAAGCGCATTGCAAAAAAAGTGGCAAAGGACATTGGACTGGTGACGGATTACTGCCCCCAGATCATAAACGAGAATGGAGTTTGCGCAGATGCTGCAAAGTCCCTGATTTTGTGTGGGACCGTGGACAACAGCCCGGCCCTGGCACGGCTGGAAGGAGAAGGAAAAATTGATCTTTCCGGTGTGCGCGGCAGGAGAGAAGTTTATAAGATAGCCTTTGTGGAAAATGCTTTTTTAGGGGTAAAGCAGACTCTGGTAATCTGCGGCAGTGACAAGAGAGGCACAATTTACGGTATGTTTGCACTGTCTGAGTATGTCGGCGTGACGCCGCTTTGCTTCTGGGGAGATGCGGCACCGGCAAAGAACAAGGAACTCACCGTGGAAAAAGACATTGAGACCTTATCCAAGGAACCCAGTGTAAAATACAGAGGATTTTTTATCAATGACGAGTGGCCCTGTTTTGGCAATTGGGTATGCTCCCATTATGGTGATTTTAACGCGGAGGCATATGAACATGTCTTTGAATTTTTGCTTCGAATGAAAGGCAATTATCTGTGGCCTGCTATGTGGAGTGCGTCCTTCCCTCTAGACGGACCCGGCAGTGCCAATGAGGAGCTGGCAGACATTTACGGGGTCGTGATGGGGTACTCTCATCATGAACCTTGTCTGCGCGCCAGCGAAGAATGGGATAAAGTCAGAGGACCTGAGACAAAGTATGGAAACGAGTGGAATTTCTATACAAACGAACAGGGACTTTTAAATTATTGGGAGGATGCGTTAATCCGCAGCGGTAAGTATGAGAATATGATTACCATCGGTATGCGGGGTGAGAGGGATACTTCCATGTTGGGCGACGATGCCACTGTGGCAGAAAATATCGCGCTGTTAAAGAGAATTATCACCAAGCAAAGAGAGTTAATTCAGAAGCATGTAAATGAGGATCTCAGTAAGGTGCCCCAGCTTCTGGCTCTTTACAAGGAAGTGGAAGAATATTATTACGGCGGTGAGGGCGTTCCCGGTCTGAAGGATTGGGACGGCTTGGACGGCGTGACCTGTATGTTGTGTGAAGATAACTTTGGCCATATGCGCACCCTTCCCACTGAGGAAGTCAGGGGACGTAACGGTGGCTTTGGCATGTATTACCATTATGATTATCACGGTGGCCCCGTGTCCTATGAATGGGTGGCTTCCACACCCTTTTCTAAGATGTGGGAACAGATGAGCATGGCTTATGAATACGGAATCCGCGATGTGTGGATTGTGAATGTGGGTGATGTGAAATTCCAAGAAGTTCCACTTACCTACTTCCTTGCGCTGGCTTATGATTATGACAAATGGGGATATGGGAATAAGGACAGCTACTTGGAATATGCAAGGTTATGGAGCGAAAAGACATTCCCCGAAGCAGGCGAGTATCAGGAAAAAATAGCAAAAGTATTGCTGGACTATATCGATACCAATCATATGAGAAGACCGGAAGCTTTGCATGAAGGTATTTATCATCCCTGCCATTACGGGGAAACGGACCGGATGCTGAAAAAAGCGGATGAAATACAGAACCTTTCCGTGGAAATATACGAAGCGCTGAATGAAAGAGAAAAGAAGGCATATTACAGCACCATTCATTTTTCGGCCATGGCTTCCATGAATTTGCTGAAAATGCATCTGTATGCCGGAAAAAACAAACATTATGCAATGCAGGGCAGACCTATTGCCAACTATTATGGGGAACAGGTGTCTGCGTGCATTAAAAAAGATAGGGAACTGGCAGAGGAATTTGCTGCTTTTGAAGGCGGCAAATGGAATGGAATGCAGCTGGCGCAGCATATCGGTTTTGTGACATGGAATGAGGATGGCTACCGTTATCCCATTATCATGCAGGTGGAACCGGCACACAAGGCCCGCATGACCGTTTCCAGAAAAGATGAGGCAAGGATTGCCGTAAAAAATTATGGTGCTCCGCAGGCGATTTCGGTAAATGATTTTACCAATCCCGATGTGGATAGTGCGGTAATTGAAATCGCAAACGGGGGCGCACAGAAATTTACCTATGAGATTACGGCAGCAGGCGGCGAGATTCCCAAATGGCTTGTGGTAGAGCCTGTCAAAGGTGAAGTGGAAATGCTTCAGGAGGTAACATTGAGTTGCCGGAAGGAAGAGCTGCCGGAGGGCGAGCAGAAGGTACGCCTGTTGGTGCGCGGAGAAGAAACCTGCGTGGCAGTGGATGTTTCAGCAGGCAAAGTCTCCACGGAAGGAATTCCCGAGGGAACATTTTTTGCAAGAGACGGCGTAATCGTTATGAATGCAGACCATTTTGCCGAAAAAAAAGATGTAGATAAAGGTTCCTGGACTGTAATCGGAGGTTACGGAAGTTATGGTGCGGGAGTAAAAGTAATGCCTTCCACCGCGTCCTTTGAGAGCGCAGAGGAAAAGCCGGGCCTTACATACCGTTTTTATCTGGAGGAAGCGGGAGAATATCAGGTGGAAGTGCTGACGGCACCCACGAATCCCGTGTCCATGGGAAGCAGTATGAATGTTATGCTGCAGGCAGGAAAAGGTGTGCCTGTAAAGGTACAGCTCGTTCCCGAAGATTTCAGGGCGGGCGATAACCGTGACTGGAGATGGTGCCGGGGCGTATTGGAACAGGTGCGGAAGGTGACGGTTCCCATGACTTTTGGTTCAGGGGTGCAACAACTTACTTTAGGCGCACTGGATGCCGGTGTTGTGGTTGAGAGAATTCGGATTTACAAAAAGAAAGAAGATTTGAAGGATTCCTATCTCGGACCACAGGAGACATACAGAGTGCAGGCGATTATCGGGGAAACAAAATGAAATTAAAAAAAGTGACAAAAAAAGTATTGGGTATGCTGGTGGGTCTTTTGACGTTTGCCGGTTGCGGCGGCGTGGAAGATACGGACAGCGTGGTTATGATTGAACAGGACAGGGAAGAAATTGTCTACGATTTGGCTGTGGCAACGGTTGGGGATGTGGAGAAAACCGTAAGTCTCAGGTGCGATTATGAGCAGGAGGACGACGAAGACATCAGTTTTTCCCTGAGCGGAAAGAGAATCGCATCGGTCTATGTCAAACAGGGAGACCATGTGGAAAAAGGCCAGCTTCTGGCACAACTCAGCGGCGGAAGTCTTGAGTCGGAAATTGAGAGGCTGGAGTATCAGATTGCCCGGAATAAATTACTCCTGGAATATTCTCTTATCAATGAGAACGACCAGATATCCAATATGTGGCTTAACCACATTTTTGGATACAATACCTCCCAGGCGGCAACAGAGGCGTTGAAGAAATCCGTGGCGGCACTGCAGCAAAGCGGCGAATATGCCAGAGAAGATTATCAGGACGCCATCGCTTTGGACGAACTTCAACTTGCCCAAATGAAAGAAGAGTTGGAACAAAGCCGTGTTTATGCGGGAATGTCGGGAACCGTTTCCTGGCTGCGGGAGGGACTGGAAGGGTCTACGTCTACCAAGGGCGAAAAGATTATGACCATCATTGACAGTTCAAAGTGCCTTTTTGTGACGTCGAAAGAAGAATACATACAGTACTTTTCGGACGGAATGGAAATACAGGTAAATATCACCTCCGGAACCGGTGCCGGAAGTTATACGGTTACTCCCTACCTGATGGATAATTGGGGAGAGAAACAAACCTTTAAAATGGTGTCGGACGGCGGCGAAAGTATTATTGAAGTAGGCGCCATGGGCACCATGAAACTGGTAATTGACAGAAGAGAAAGCGTGTTGAATATTCCCAAAGGTGCAGTGCATGAAGCGGACGGTAAGGCGTATGTGTATGTGCTGGGTGAGAATAATATGCGTGAAATTAAGTGGATTGAAACCGGGTTGTACGGCGACCAGACGGTGGAAGTAATATCCGGCCTGACAAGGGGAGAGAAGGTTGTTTTGAAATGATGAAGAAACGTGGTATGGCAGGAAAGGGAATAACGGCGGTTTTCCTCTGTTTTTCGTGCTTTTTTTCGGGATGCGCGGGAAAGGGTGCAGAGGCCGTCTCAGAAAATATCGAATTAATCGATCCGGTAAACTCAGTGGCAGAGTACGAAGTCGCGGCATACCGGAACCTTTATGATGTGGAAATTTACTCTGCCTCCGTGCTTCCTTATGTGGTGGAATATTCCTTCGCAGAAAGTGAGAAATTTCTGGGATACGGCGCACTTCCGGGAGAGCACGTAGAGGAAAATGATACACTGGCGTATTCGGATTATGAGTCTATTGATGCCCAGATTGAAGCCATGGAAGAGCGGATTGAGGCCATGGATGAGGACTATCTGACCTACAAGCAGGAACTGGAAGAAGAATGGGCAGAGACAAAATATACCCGGGAGTCTTACAAAAGCGTGTATGAAAACTGCTTGAAAAATGAGCCGGCGCCCTATGTGAAAGAAGAGGTTGAAACGGAAGAAAGCGGCGGTGATACCCAAGAGGAAAGTGACGGTAGCGGTGAAAGCAACGGAAGCGATGAAGGGGAGGATGCGGCTTATATAGAATGGCAGAAGGCATATGCCATCTGGGAGCAACAGACCCACGAGTGGGAAGGAAAGTACCGCAAACTGGCGTATACCATCGAGTTGCAGGAAAGGGCTTTGGAACAGAAAACGGCGCTTTACCGGTTGGATAGGGCTTACTACGTGACACAACTGGAGCGATTAAAAGAACAGCGGAAAGACGGAAGCATTCTCGCCGGTATGAGCGGAGAAATTGTGGCAATCAGTGATTTGTCCTACGGGGAAACTGTTTCAAAGGAAAAACCCATTGTGGCAGTGGGCAACATGGAAACAAAGGTGCTGAAGTGCAATTATATCAGCAGCGTGGTAATGTCGGGCGCAGAAGAAATCTACGCGTTTGTTGACGGAAAAAAATACGAGGTGGAATATCAGGCAATCAGTGCGGAAGAATACACGGAACTGACGGCGGCAGGGGAAACGGTATATTCTACTTTTTATCTTTTGGATGATGCGGACGAAGTGAAAATCGGTGATTTTGCTGTGATTGTGGTAGTGGGCGAGCGCAGGGAGAATGTGCTTTCGGTACCGAAAGATGCCATACATAAGGACGAGGCAGGACATTATGTATATGTTTTGGAAGATGACGAGAGCATATATACCTATGTGGAAACCGGTATGAGCGATGGCGCTTACACAGAAATTGAGTCCGGACTCAGTGCAGGGCAAAAGGTACTTTTGACCGCCGCTACACAATATGGAAATGAAACGGCAAAGGTGCAGATGGGCAGTTTTAGCAGCACCTTTGAGGGCAGCGGTTATATGTATTATCCTTCCAGCAGAATGGTGCAAAATCCCATTGAATACGGAACGGTGTATTTTGGGGAAATGCTGGTTTCCCAGTATCAGCATGTGGAGAAAGGCGATGTGATAGCCACGGTTCATGTGCAGATGGATGAACTGGAGTTAAAGCGTCAGGAAACGAAACTGGCAAGACTGGAAGAGAGACTGCAGGATTATCGGGAACAAAATGCAGGAGATACTTCGGAAGCGGTTTTGGAGAACATTGCATCAAGGCAGGAAGCCATTGATGAAGTGAAAGAACTGATTGCCGACATGAAAGCGGACGGCGCAACCACAGAGATAAAGGCTGACCGTACCGGTATTATTATATGGACCGCAAACCATGAAGCGGAAGATATCTTATATGCAAACGAAAATCTGTTGCAGGTTGCAGATGAAGATACCTGCTATGTTATTTTAGAGAATACAAATCAATTGCTCAATTACGGGAATGAAGTGAGCATCGGTTACGAGGACAGGGAAGGAAATGCCAAAACTGCTTCCGGAACCGTTGCCAGCGTAGCGGCAGCAGGGCTGAGCAGTGCGCTTGGCGCAGAGTATTCCATGATTTTGTTGCCACCGGAGGTTATTTCCGATATGGCGGTTGCCACACAAGGCTACTATGGCTGGTGGAACCGGAACCGTTACACGGTAACTGCAGTAATCAGAGAGATGAACAATGTATTGGTGGTTCCCAGAAGTGCGGTGACGGAAATTGCGGGAAATACCTATGTGTATGTAATAGATGAGAACGGAAACGTTACGGCAAAGAGTTTTGTGGCAGGTGGCTTTGACAGTTCAAACTATTGGGTGATTGAAGGTCTTTCGGAAGGAATGAACGTATGCTTAAAATAATGTTGCAGAAACTGTGGCATAAGAAATGGATGGTCATGTGCCTGCTTTTGGGAAGTTTACTGCTGATTGCTACGGTGGTGAGTTTTCCTATGTATCGCAGCGCGGCATTTGACAGAATGTTACAGGATGAATTTAAAAATAGCTTGTTGGCAGAAAGTGAATGGCCTGCCTACAACAAGATGGTAATTATATCCAAAAAGGATGCAAAAGGAAGCGCCATCAGCAGGATGGAAGGTCTGATGGATGAAATCCATGAAAAAATGGGTGTTACCAAGAAGGAGAATATCGTTTACTATGCCCTTGCCAAGACCGGTGTAAATTCCGTTATCGAGAGGGCGGATTTAAAAAATCTTTCTTTGAGGTTAGGTTCTTTAAACGGGCTTGCACAGCATGCAAAGTTACTTTCGGGAGAAATGTACTCGGAAGACGGAATGACGGAGGATGGCTATATTGAAGTGGTAATCAGTCAGGCCTGCATGGTCAGTGCGAATCTGCTTCTGGGCGATCTGCTGGAATTTGACTCGCTGAAGGATGTGGAGGGTAATCCAATCCGCATGAAGGTTGTGGGCGTGTATGACTGGGAGGATTCCACGGATTTCTTTTGGCAGATTACGCCGGATGAAATGGACGGAGTGTGTCTGATGGAGGAGAATCTCTTCCACCGGATGTTCACAGGGGAAAATGCGGGGAAATATACCCTGACCTGTACCTATGTCCCTATGTTTGAGTACGAAGATATAAAAGCGAGCCAGGTGGACCAAATTCAGGAATACACAAAGTGGCTGACCCAGGAGAGTTCTTACCGTAATACGATTACGGAAACTACATATACGGAAGTGTTGGACAGTTTTGAGAAAAAACAGGACCGGATAGAGGCTACTCTGTTTATTTTGCAGGTGCCCGTTCTGATTTTGCTGGGTGCGTTTCTGTTTATGATTTCCGGACAGATGTACGATATGGAACGGAATGAAATCTCTGTGATGAAGAGCAGGGGTGCATCGGGAGCACAGATATTCCGGTTATATCTGTTCCAGAGTATTTTTCTGACTTTGCTGGGAAGCCTGTTGGGGTTGCCGCTGGGAAGCGTATTCTGCCGTATGCTTGGGTCTACGGGAAATTTCCTGGAGTTTAACATCCACAGAGAACTGAACGTGGAGTATACCCGGGAGGTTTGGACTTATGCCCTTGTGGCTGTGCTTGCCTCCATTCTGATTATGACCGTCCCGGCACTGAAGCACAGCAGATTGACGATTGTAAAATTAAAGCAACAGAAAGCACTGAAGAAAAGTGCACTGTGGGAAAAACTTTTCCTGGATGTCATTTGTCTGGGAGTGGCTTTTTACGGATATTATAGTTTTAAAAAGAATCAGAACGTGTTGGTACAGGATGTACTGATGGGAGAAGCCTTAGATCCCTTGTTGTATTTGAGTTCCTCCCTGTTTATTGTGGGAATGGGACTGTTGTTTTTGCGGTTACAGCCGCTTCTGATTAAACTGGTGTACCAGATTGGCAAGCGTTTTTGGAAGCCTGCCAGTTATGCTTCCTTTATGGAAAATTTGAAGAACGGCAGAAAACAACAGTTTATTATGCTGTTTATGATTCTCACCATTTCTCTTGGTATGTTTCATGCAACCGTAGCCCGCACGATTTTGCAGAATGCGCGGGATAATGCGGATTATCTTGCCGGAGCGGATTTTATTATAAAAGAAGTGTGGGACGATAATTCGGCCTTCGCGTCTGTGGACAGCAGTGTGGAGTTCCAGTATATCGAGCCCGATTACAGCAAATATGCGGGAGCGCCGGGCGTGGCATCCTATACCCGTGTAATCTATGACGAGAAGGCTACCCTGAAAAACAGTGGCGGCCAGAGGATTACCCTGATGGGTATTCATACGAAGGAGTTCGGAATGAGTACCAATCTTCCCGAAGGTTTGATGGAAAAGCATTATTATACCTATTTGAATGAGTTGGCGGTGGAAGCCCAGGGAATCTTGGTATCCCGGAACTTTGAAACACAGCTGGGTTACAAAGTGGGGGACAGTGTGGATTATGCGGACGGCGACGGAAACAGTATCCGTGGAAAAATTGTGGATTTCTTTGATTACTGGCCGGGATATGAGCCCACAACCACAAGCCTTAACAGCGATGGCAGTGTGAACACCACTTCCAATTATCTGGTAGTGGCAAATTATTCCACTCTGCAGCAAAAATGGGGAACCGTGCCCTACGAAGTGTGGGTTACAATGAAGGACGGTGCAGACACAGAGGAGTTTAAGGCGTGGATACAGGAGGAAGGTTTGCGGCTTAGGAAGTTCTCCGATAAAGAGGCTTCTCTGGAAGCGGTTTCCGAAGATCCTCTGTTGCAGGGAACGAACGGTGTGCTCACCATGGGATTCATTGTGACGATTATCCTGTGCGGGGTAGGATATCTGATTTATTGGATTATGTCTATCCGTTCCAGGGAAATGCTGTTTGGTGTACTGCGTGCCTGTGGTATGCATAAGGGCGAATTGTTCCATATGTTGATTAACGAACAGATTTTTTCAGGGTTGCTTTCCATCCTTGCAGGAATTGGTATCGGCAGTGTGGCGTCGGATATGTATGTACCGATTTTGCAGACGGCATATGCGGCCACCAATCAGATATTACCTATGAAACTGATTACCAATCCGGAGGATTTGATCAGACTCTACAGCGTAATCGGCATTGTGGTTGTCGCATGTCTGGTTGTGTTAATCGCATTGGTATTTAAGTTGAATGTGGCGAAGGCACTTAAGTTGGGTGAAGAATAATGGCAGAAAAGGAAAAGAAAACAGCGATTGAAATTCGCGGCGTGAGTCACAGTTTTTCTGTGGCGGGCGGTGAGTTTTGGGCACTTAAAAATATTAATGTGGACATTCCGGAGGGCGTGCTTACGGTATTGAAAGGACGCTCCGGTTCCGGAAAAACCACGCTGTTAAACATTATAGGGGCACTGGATAAGCCGACTTGCGGAACGGTTGTTATGGAAGGTGTGGATATCGGTAAGTTATCCGATAAGGAAAGGGAAAATCTGCGAAGAACAAAAGTAGGTTTTGTATTCCAATCGGTATCCCTGATTCCCACCATGAACGCCTTTCAGAATGTAGAATTTTCCCTGCGGCTGGCAGGGGTGAAGGGTGACCGGAAAAAGCGTGTGGAGGAGTGCCTGAAAATGGTAGGTCTGGGGAACCGTATGCACCATATGCCGGCGGAGATGTCCGGCGGTGAACAGCAGAGAGTGGCTATTGCCAGAGCCATTGCCCACAGACCGAAGATTTTGTTGGCAGATGAACCGACAGCGGAACTTGACAGTGCTATGGCGGCGGAAGTGGCAAAACTGTTTCAGGAGATGACGAAAACAGAAGGTGTTACCATATTGATGACAACACATGATATGGGACTTATGGATGCCGGCGATTTGGTGATTGAACTGGAAAACGGGGAGCAGATATGTCAGAAGCAATGATTCAGGCAGACGGCCTGGTAAAAATTTATAAAACAAAGCAGACTGAGGTTCTTGCTCTTCAGGGACTTGATTTGACCGTGGAAGAGGGAGAATTGACAGCGTTAATCGGAAACAGCGGAAGCGGTAAATCCACCTTCTTAAATATGATAGGCGGGCTGGACAGACCAAGCGCAGGAAGCCTTGTGGTGGGCGGAAAGAATCTGTTTACCATGACGGAAAAAGAACTGGTGGTATATAAGCGCGATACAGTTGGATTTGTCTGGCAGAATAACGGAAGAAACCTGCTTCCTTATTTGACCGTGCTGGAAAATATAATGTTGCCCATGCATTTGTCCGATGGAAAGAAGAAGAGGGCAAAGGCACTGGAACTTTTGGAGATGGTTGGTTTGTCCGGTAAGAAATACAGCAGGATGAACATGCTTTCCGGCGGTGAGCAGCAGAGGGTTGCCATTGCCATTGCGCTGGCAAACTCACCGAAACTGCTGTTGGCGGATGAGCCTACGGGAAGTGTAGACCCCGGGACAGCCAATTATATTTTCGATGTGTTTACGGAGCTGAACAGACAGGGGCAGACTATTTTGATTGTTACCCATGACGTGGCCCTTTCTAAGAAGGTAAAACGCGTGGTTGCCATCCGGGACGGTAAAATCAGCAGTGAGAGAATATTGAAGGAAAAATATGCGGACCGTCTGAAGGAGGCTTCCATTGACTGGCGTCATGAGGATACCCAGGAGGAATATGTGATTATGGACAAGGCCGGCCGTGTACAGATTCCGAAAGAGATTATAAGTAGTTTGGAACTGAAAGATAATAAAGTGAAGCTGGAATTGCTGGATGGAAAAGTAATTATCAGCAGACCGGAGGGTTAAAATATGAAATTACCGGCAGAGGTAAAAGCGATGCTGGAACAAAATGCAATAGGGCAGGAAGAAGCGATTTTTTCTGCCCTGTTTGATTTAAGTGACAGCGGAGAATATGAAAACGGATATATCGTTCTTATGTCGGACAAACTCCTTGTCCTTCGCGGGCAGGGAACCGGTGCAGAGAGTTACAGACTGGACGAAATTGGGAAAATTGATGTGGAAAACGGAATCGGCTGTAATATGTTAACGATTCTTCAGGGGGAAGAATTGCAATATATTGCCCGCTTTACCAACTCCTGCCTTGCCAAGATGCTGCAACTGAAAAAAGGGGTGGAGCAGTTAAAAAGGGGAGAGGATTTTAAACCGCCCAAAGAGGAAGAAATCTGCTGTCCAAAGTGCGGAAAACGCTATCCCGATCCGGCCAGAAAAATATGCCCGGGCTGTATGGACAAGAGAACGGTTTTTTGGAGGGTACTGGGATATTTTAAGCCCTATGTGCCTCATTTTGTACTTATGTGCGTGACCATTCTGGGAACGGCTGTTTTAAATCTGGTGTGGCCCTATCTGAATGGTGAAATTTTGTATGATAAGGTTTTGGCTAACGAAGAAAGTTTCTTAAGACAGATCGGACTTGCACAGGGAGACTTCGTGACGGCGCTTTTGCTTTTGGTTTTGGCTATGGCAGCCACAAAAGTGGTACTTTTGGTGTTCCAGATTATTCACGGTGTTTTGACTGCCCACATGGTAGTAAATGTGGTGAAGGATATGAAAAAAGAAGTGTTCCGCAAAATGGGACAGCTTTCTATCAGCTTTTTTCGCAGCCGTCAAACCGGAGGCCTGATGACGAGAGTAATCAGTGATGCAGACCATATTACGGGATTTTTTGTAGACGGAGCGCCCTACGTGTTGGTTCACTGTTTGACATTTATCGTCACTCTTGTGGTGATGCTTCAGATTAACTGGAAGATGACGCTGGTCACCTTGTTGGTTTTACCGGTGCTGCTTCTTACTAACCGTGTACTTCGACCGAAGATTTGGATTATGCACGGAAGAAGACACAGAGCGGAACGCTCCGTAAACAGTAGTGTAAACGATAACCTGACCGGGGCGAGAGTGGTAAAAAGTTTCGGACAGGAAACTCAGGAGATACAGCGGTTCAAGGGTTCCAACAGGAGACTGCGGTATGCGGAAACCCATATTGCCTACCGCAGGAGTTTCTTTGATATCGTGTACGGAAGTGCCCAGAGCATTATGGACATGAGTGTATGGTTTTTGGGCGTTTATCTGCTTTGGGGAGAGCAGGGCATGGAACTTGGTACTCTGATAACCTTTGCAGGTTATGTGAGTCAGCTCAAGGGTCCTCTTAATTTTATGTCTTATGTTCCCAACTGGTGGGCGGAGAGTATGAACAGTGCCCAGCGTATCTTTGAGATTATTGACGCCATCCCGGAAGTGAAGGAGGCCGAGAATCCGGTTTCGCTGAAGGAGCCCAAAGGCGAAGTGGAACTGCAGAATGTGACCTTTGGTTACGAGGTTACAAGGCCGGTGCTGAAGGATGTATCCTTACATATTAAGCCTGGCAGTATGCTTGGCATTGTGGGCCGTTCCGGTGCGGGAAAGACCACATTGGTCAACTTGATTTCCCGTATGTATGACGTACAGGAAGGAAGAATTCTGATAGACGGCATTGACGTAAAAAATTTGTCTTTTGCAGATCTTAGGAAGAATGTATCCATGGTTTCCCAGGACACTTATATCTTTATGGGTACGGTGGCGGAAAACATAGCCTATGCCAATCCGGGTGCAGGCCATGGGGATGTGCTCCGGGCGGCAAAACTGGCGGGAGCACATGACTTTATTATGAGAATGCCGGACGGATATGATACCTATATCGGTTCTTCGGGAAGAAGTCTTTCCGGCGGAGAAAGACAGAGGATTT
>CAYRLN010000002.1:0-20232 GCA_964425065.1 uncultured Lachnospiraceae bacterium
AGACTGTTTAATATCATCACGGTCTATTGCCAAGGACCCAAGGGCCTCTCCCACCTGTTTCAATAAAATAATGTTACTCGCTTCCTTTTTTATTACAAATGCAAAGGAACGAGGACAAGATTCTAAAAATACAAGCACGTCAAACAAGCCCTGGTGATTTGGATAGAAGATAAATCCATCCTCTTTTGGCAAATTTTCCAACCCGTAGGATTCGATTTTTACTCTTCCCGCTTTGTTTTCTGCCTTTGTTACTTTTTTAATATAAGCATACGCCTCATCCAAGTCTACATTTTCAGTTTTACCATATTTCCAGATACGATACATATAATATGGTGCGATATAAAATAAACGCACCACCATCATTATAATTCTCCACATATTTTATTCCTCTGCATATTCATTTATCGCGGTTTCATATAAGTTATTTCCCATCGCATCCACCACTACAATAGCGGGGAAATCTTTTACTTCCAGTTTTCTGATGGCCTCTGTGCCCAAATCATCATACGCCACAATTTCCGACGAAACAATAGAACGCGAAAGCAATGCGCCTGCTCCACCAACAGCAGCGAAGTAAACCGCTCCATTTCTGATAATCGCATCCAAAACATCCTTAGAGCGCTTACCCTTTCCAATCATGCCCGCCAATCCCATATCAAGGAGTTCCGGTGCATATTTGTCCATCCTACTGGATGTTGTGGGGCCTGCGGATCCGATTGGTCTTCCCTCTCTCGCCGGTGATGGACCCATATAATATATAACATTGTCCTGCATCATTATCGGAAGACTTTCGCCTCTTCTCAATGTTTCATACATCCTTTTGTGAGCCGCATCCCGCGCCGTATAAATTGTACCGGTGATGTAAACATAATCTCCCGCTCTTAATAGCGCAATCTCTTCCTTCTTTATCGGTATGGTAATATATCTATCCATCATATGCCTCCGATTATATTACTCTCACTGCGTGTCTGTTTACATGACAACAAATATTCACAGCAACCGGTAATCCCGCTATATGAGTGGGAAAAGTATTAATATTCACAGCAAATGCCGTTGTGGTTCCTCCTAAACCTCCCGGTCCAATCCCTGATTTATTAATCTTCTCCAACAATTCCTCTTCCATTTCTCTTACCCACGGAATCGGAGAGCGCTCACTCACCGGCCTTGTTAATGCTTTTTTCGCCATAAGAGCACATTTTTCAAAGGTTCCACCCACGCCTACTCCTACCACCATCGGAGGACATGCGTTTGGGCCTGCATCTTTTACCGCAGTTAATATCGCCTGTTTCACACCTTCCGCACCGTCCGACGGTTTCAGCATAAAGACACGGCTCATATTTTCACTGCCAAATCCCTTTGGCGCCACTGTAATTCTCACTTTGTCGCCTGTCACAATTTCATAATGAACAATTGCCGGTGTATTATCCTTTGTATTTTCTCTGATTAGGGGATCCTTAACAACCGATTTGCGAAGAAAGCCTTCCACATATCCCTGTCGAACTCCTTCGTTCGCTGCATCTTCCAACAATCCGCCTTCAAAATGGACCTCCTGCCCTATCTCCATAAAAACCACAGCCATTCCTGTATCCTGGCAAATGGGAATCATATCCTTTTCAGCAATGGTCAGGTTTTCCTCGAGTTGACACAATATCTGCTTACCAAGCGGAGACTTCTCATTTTCTTTAGACCAACTTAATTTATCTTTCATGTCATTGGTCAAAAAATGATTTGCTTCAATACACATCTCTTTAATATTAGAAGTAATTTCCGATACAGCTATCGTTCTCACAGTTACTGAACCTGTCCCTTCTTATTATAATTAGTCTACAATCTTTTTCCGGATTGCCTCCAGTTCCTCATCGGTCGGTTTTCCGGGATTCCACGAAATATGTTGACCGTCATTCTCATATCTTGGTATCAGATGCAAATGAAAATGCATAACCGTCTGTCCGGCAACCGCTCCATTATTTTGAACCAGATTAAAGCCATCTGCCCCTAATTTTTCTTTCATTTTGGTCGCCAGATTTTTTGCTAACTTCATAACCTGTCCGGCAGTTTCTTCAGACAGTTCAAACAAATTGTCTGCATGGTCTTTGGGTAAAATCAAAGCATGACCCTTTGCTGCCGGTCCCAAATCCAAAATCGCCCTAAACATTTCATCTTCATATATTGTTTTGGAAGGAATCTCTCCGTTCGCTATTTTACAAAAAATGCAATCCTCTTTTTTCATCTTTTACATTTTCTCCTTCTCATTTATACATTTCCCACCTTAAAATCCCGTAGCAGAACCAAACATAAAAATCTGATCCAGAGTGCGGAGGGTCATAAAATCACCTTTCATCTTCATGTCCCCTGCCATGAAGGCTCTTTGAAAACTCATACGTCCTGCAACAATATCGTCAATCACTCCGCCGGTACAATGCATTTCGACATCTACTGTCTCTTCACTGTTTCCTGAAAACTCAAGATCCGCAGAGTTGATTCTGATTACCAACGGTTTTCTCCTATTTTCTATATGAATTTTATAGGAACCTCTGAAACCCGGTTGGGGTTTGAATGCCTTTTTAAAAGCATTACTGTATGCATCGCCTTCCTCATCAGAACTCATCATATCCTTAAAGAGGCTGGTCAGTTCCATAATATCTTCTTTTTGTCGCTGCACATATCCGTCATCCGCAACATATTCTGATAGCTGCTCCGATTCCTGCGGCGTCAAATCAATATTTTTGGTGTTTGATACCATTTTCTTAACAGCCTGATTACTTGCCGGCAAACTGGCAGCTTTTTGACTAATGGTCCGATACATGTTTTCCGCCTTTTTTTCTATAAGCCGGTTGTAATCTGCATTCATCTCCAGTTCCGTTGTATCAGTTATATAACCACATATTCCGCTACAGGGAAGACCTCCCAATATCTCCCACGCTGTTGCAAGGGACAATTTTCCTTCTCTTTCACCATATGTAGTTGACATAACAATAGGGCACATATAGATTTTCGCAATCTTTTCCTTATCTCCGTATAACCAGCACGCGTCCAGGAAGTGTTGCATATGTCCTCCTATCCCATGCCATTCCACAGTAGTCGCCAAGATAATACCATCCGCTTCTTTCAGTGTCTGCGGTAACGTAGTAATATTATTTTTTAATTCATAAAGATTATATCGCTCCACAGAAACATGCAGTTCCTCTAAGACCTGCTGTATTTTATTAATCACATATAATGTCGGGTCTCCCATCAGACCTCTTCCGCCATAATAGATATTAATCTTCATGATATCCTCCTATGTATACATCCTTACTCCGTTTTTTCCAACGGATCTTAACACACAATAACAACCCTATTAATATTCCGGCCAGGACGCCACCCACATGTGCCGCATTGTCTATATTCGGATCACCCATTCCGCTGTAAACAGAATATGCAACGACAAAAACCATTTTGGGGGGCGTTACGTTAGGTAACTTCAGACCCGAGAAAAAAGCCAATGCCAACAGCACTCCGATTATACCGAACACTCCACCGCTGGCTCCGATAGAGCCAACATACCACTCATTTGAGAATGCCTTATAAATCAAAGATGCAATACCGCCGGCCACTCCCGTAACAAAATAGGACAGTGCAAACATTCCATGCCCTATTTCTTTTTCTATCATGGTTCCTAACCCAAACAATAACAACATATTGTTAATAAGATGTACAATATCACCATGCAGGAACATACAACTGATTAAACGATAATATTGCTTTTGTTCGAAAAAGCTGTAGGGACTCAGCACTCCTATATTATATAACATGTTACCATCAAAAGTACACCACAGAAAAATCAGAATATTAATAATTACAATTCCGCAGCTTACCCATGGTTTTGTTTTCATTTTTATCATTAACTCTCGCATCCAAAACACGCCCTTTCGTCACCTATGAGCGTATCATTTTGAATAAATTATGTCAACGTCACATCCCCTGTTTACAGAACTTTTATTCCATGGAACGGAACCGTATATATTCTGCCTTTATATTTTGCAATCTCCCTGCAATCTGATTCCGCAACATCTCTTTCTATATCCATCAACTCTTTTTCTTCCTGTAGTCTCTCCAAATCTCCCTCTCTTTTATCCGGCAACTTGGGCAACGTCTCATCTTTTTTCCATAAGCGTATCATTTCTCCCACATCCAGCCGTTCCAAGCACTGCAAGGCCCCGCTGTAAAAATCATAAAACCGTTCCAATCCATTCTCATCACTACTGTCTACATGATCCATAATGAATTCCAACAACCGTTCCATATCAGAACTTTTTTCCCGGTTGCCTTCCGGAATATAGACAAAGTTCCACTTTCCTCCCCCCTCCTGACGCCATATATATTCAGGCAGGAGGCACACCTCTTGTTGCTTCAGAAGATAATCTTCCAGATTTTTACACAAGGTTTCTAAATCCCGGATAAATCCATCCATAACATCCAAAGTTATTGTATACTGTAAGTCCCTCATGCTATACATACCCGTAATATCATAATATAAATAACCCTGACCATCTATGTATCTTTTATCCACCCGAAGCAATCCTGCTATTTTGTTCCTTTGCAACATTCTAATCCGGTATCCTTCCAACCCATCCTTACCCCCACTTTCAATGCTCGCCCTGATATAGCGACGGTTCAGATTCTCTACAAATTCCATATTCTATTCCCCTTTCAGCCTATTATAAAACCGTATGAAATCCACGGGTTTCCATGGTTCCGTTTCTCCACTAACTTCCACTTCCCATTTATTTTCTATATTACTATCCGTAATCCTTATCCACGGAACCGGCATCTCTCCGTTGTATATCAATTCCGTCCGTCCCAGCTGCGTCTTGCCCGACACTTCTCCGGAGACATTTATAAGGTACTGCTTCCACAAAGTCTCTTCAAATAATCCCTGTAAAATATCTTCATATTCTTCTTCCGATGCGTGAGATAATTCTTTTCCACGCACCATTGCATAATGCAGGCTTTGTTCCACTATGCATCGGTCATATTGATAAAAACCCATATACACCAGAAAAATACACACAAATAAAAAAACAGGGAAAATCATGGCCGCTTCCACCGTAAAGTAAGCATTCAAATTCCCACAAGCGTTCGCAACGCGTGGGCCACCAGCAAAAACGGAACAAACGGAACCGTTATGCCTTTTCCTTTTTTCCTGAATATAAATAAAATCAATCCGAAAAAGGACACCAAAAAAAGTCCGATTAATAAATCTCCTAAGCACGCTCTCGCCCCTTCCAACAGCCCTAACGCCAAAAGTAACATTCCATCTCCATACCCCACTTTTTCTCCGCTAAAAAAAGAGGTAATCAACAGGAGAACTCCGGGAATTAAAGCGTACAGCAATTCCCGGACACCTTCTCCCCCGATAACCGTCTCAATAACCCCCACTACGCCTCCACTTATAATAAGAAGAAGTGGGATTTTTTTATATATCAAATCAAACACACAAGCCGTTCCCAACAACAGCCATGTAACCCAAATTCCTATGTTCATATTCACCTCATCTGTCGCGGCATCTGCTGCACATTTTATAATTCGTTTCATCCACCTCATCTGCCGGCACCTTATAAACCGTCCTTTTAATACCTAAACACTCTTCCGAAGTATGATATCTTGCACCCGTCCCGGTAATCCAAACCACATTGCTTTGGCTTCCGCCGCATAGTTCACAACGGGTATATAAATCTCCTTCCTTATTTGTTAATTTTTTAATTGCGGAAATATCCACTTTCCAAATATCCAATTCCAGGTAGGAGCAATCCTCGTACACATGGTACACCTCACCATTTTCGGCAATGTATACCCATTCTTCATCTGTTCCTTCTACCTCATATCCTGTCCATGCACGTCCCTGATAACTGTTATAGGTCCTTATTTCTCCGGTTGCACCCATTGCAAAAGGCGTCTCCATCTCATAAAAAACAACCAACTCTACAAGGTTGTCTTCCAGAATTTGTGACTTTGCAAAAAGAATTCCCTCTTCCCCGTTTACAAGAGGAGAATTTTCTATATAGTCTTCTCCCAGCGTTTCTACTATCTCTTCCTTCACATACAAATATGAAAATGCCACATCTCCAACGATTCCCGTATCCCAATTCCGGTCTGCTTTCTCATAGGCATATCCATATAGCGCTATCTCGCCACCCACCTGATTTAAGGCAAAAGCCATATTTCCATATAATCTAAGCATCTCCATTACAGAAAACATGTTTAAGATAAAAAAGATAAAAGCCGGCAGTACCAAGGCAGCCTCCAAAGTAATTCCTGCCTTTACTGCCGTTCCCGGTAATTTATGCGGTGAAGGCCACAAAGACATTCTTCTTACAACATTTTGTAAAATCATTTTTATAGAAAGCACGAGGGGAGTTTTCGCTGAACAAAAGAAGGAGTTATATAGAACACTTCTGAAATGCGTCAGAAATTGTTTGTCCAAATGTTGTTTATAGTTTCTCTGTTGTAAGAAGAACATCTTTGTAGCCTCCACCTCCTTAATAACCATAATTCCTTGTCACAAAAAACTGATATCCGTAACCACTCTCTATGTCGATACATACTGTCACGCTATCGATGCATCCGTCCAACCTAAATTCCTCATTTCCCGGTGTCAAACGTATATCCATCTCCATTATGTCCATAAGCCGGTAGGTTGTAATTTGTTTATCCTGAAAGGCCAAAAAAATCCGTAAATAGTCCCCGTAAGTTAACCCTCCGTCCGCTCCGTTTTCTATTCCCTGCATATTTTGCCCTAAAGCATCTATGTCGTAATGCCACTGGGCTGAATTCTTGATTAGCGGTATTTCCCCTCCCTCCAACAAACAATTTACATCCCATAAAGCTTCAAGCCCCGCCCAAATTACAGCAAAAAGAATTTCAAAAACCATACCCGCCTCCGGTAATCCTATGGCTGCGGCAATGGCATCAGAAACCGTCTTCAAAAAATCCATTTTCTCTTGGTCACCCAAAATATGCACTGTATTTGCCGCTGCCCGTAGCGCAAAAAGCCGGTCCGCAATTTCACTTATATTCGCTATATCGCTCTCCATGCCACACAATATGTATTCCGTCTGGTATTTCAACAAGCTGTTTTCCTTTTCATCTCCGTAATGGCCGGTCTTTTCCAAAATGTATTCCTGTAGAAGCAAATAGTCCCAAACGTCATCGGAAAACTCCAGGGAAGGATTCATTCCACTTCCTTGCAAAACATTCCTATTCGACAAATAATTTTCTTTCTCTATTTCCGCTTCCGATAGGTCATCCATTCCTAACAGCAGATTCAAAGTACCCGCCTGCAAATCTTTTAACAGATTCTCAAAAAAACTCAACTCTTCCACTGTTGTTTTGTTGTCATTTTCTTCCTGTACTTCCAACCAATTTTGCAGTTCGCTTTCCGCATCCGTTTTCATTTCAGCATACCAGTCTCCTGTCAGTTCATATTTTTCCACAACGTCTATCCTATCTAAAAGTTCTGTCAGATAAGAAACTCCCAAATGTTCTTCCATATATTCGGTAATTTGTCTTCGCAGAACAGCGCCGCCTTCATCGGAGCTGACAGATAAGCCTATTATTTCGCCTTCGTCCCAATGTAAATCAATCAAATCTTCACTAATTAATTCCATAACAGGCTCTTGTCCGCCCCAATTTGCTTCTACATATTCTTTCAGGTGCTCCAACGTATTCCCATAATCCGGTGTCCCCGTCCCATAGGAGGTGTCGATAAAAAATAGCCCATATTGGTTCAAAAGTTCCCTGTGATATTCTGCCAATATATTGTTCAATCCCGTATCAATGGCACACTCCGCCACCAGCATGATTGTGCTTCTCCTGCATCCCTCAATCAATGTCAAACAAAGCGAAATACTTAAAGTCAGTATGATAGCCACCGAGACCGTCATATAACCTTTGCAGGTTAATTTCCTTCCTTTTCTAACCATAGCCATTAAAGTTTATTCGTCTGTTTGGTTATTTTTTCAAACAGGGACTCAATGATATCGCTGATTTGATCTTTAAAGATTACGACCAGCCCTATCAAAACCACCACAATCAAAATCACCTCTACCGTTCCCATACCGTCCTCTTCACGCAAAAATTCCCTTAATGTTTTCAGTTTTCTTAATTTGTTCATATTTTTCCTCCTTTTAACCAATCCCGGAAAATGCAGGTACCATTATCAATACCATAGTAATTCCCAGTAACAGAACCATTGGCACTAACAGTTTTGTGGAGGCTTCCTCACCCCGCCGCTTTACCAAATGCTTCTGCTTCTCCGAAGCCAACTGCACTTCCGCTTGCAATCGGTTTAATAATTCACTGTTTCCTTTTCTCAAATTCTGCGAAAGCAAGGTTCCCAACCTTATATACTCCTGGCTTCCACACCGATGCCCGAAATTTTCGTAACATGCACTTTCAAACACCCCACTATCCATTTCCCTGCAGGTCAGTTGCATTTCTTTTGCCACAGCACCTTGCGGCTTCCATCTTTCTTGATTTGCTGCTGTTTTCTTCCACGCACTTTTGATTGTCATTCCCGCCCCAAGATACAAAGCCAGTTTCGTCACAACGTTGCTGTATTCCTCTTCCAAAGACAAATTTCTTTGTTTTAGCTTCTTCTGCAAGTCATGATTCCTGCCCCAAACCACCAAAACCATGCTCAATACCAGTAATACCGGTATCTCAAGAGGAAAGCCGTTCTCTTTTGTTTGCCAATATATTTTCCCGCCTTCTATCTCTGTGGGGAGAATCCACTGCCCCTCTGTTATGCTTTGTTCATCTGATTCCTGCAGAGCTTTTTCCACATTAAATTGCCACAACTGCTCACTTGTCCACGTGCAGGGCACGACCTTAACTTCCCAGCTGTATTCTTCCAGAAAATCGTTATATTCTATCTTAGCCGTAATCATAACATTCTCTTCTTTATCCCTATACTCTTCCGACAGCTCGCCTTTTTTGTTTATGACACCGCTGTCACTACTTTTCCATGAAATCTGAAAGGGAAATCCGGATACTTCTTCCGGGAAAACCAGATTTTTCTGCACCTGTAATAGGGATTCATTTTCTCCCACCATGCCACTTTCCAGCACCGGCAAGAGGGTTTCATATAAACTCTGTAATTCTTGGTTTGTATATTCCCGCTCCCGGATTTCCAAGGAACTTTCAAACTGCATTCCTTCCTGTCCATAGCCCACCACATCCAAGTACTTCGTACCTTCTCCATAATCACTTCTCTCCACGGATGAAACGTTGTCCTGCTTTACGGAAAAGTGATACAAAAAAACTGCCCCTGTGATGGTAATCCCAAAGAAACCAATCTTCATCAAAAGGGAGATTGTTTCTACATGGTATTTTTCCAGTTGTTCTTCCCATGAAATGCCCGGATACAAGCGTTTCATTTTGTCTCTGTCTTTTTGCAGAAACCGTTTTAGTATATGTCTGTTTTTCATCCATTCATAGATTCTGTGTGTCCATCCGGTCATATCATTTCCTCACTTTACAATCTCAAGTATTTTTTCAATCATTCCCACCGCAAACAAATATACCGCAAGGCATACCGACATAATCAGAACTCCCTTTGTATTGTGGTAGAAACTATCAAAATAGCCCGGATTCCCCAGTTGCACATAAAGAATTAAAAAAAAAGGAATCAAGCTCATAATTTTTCCTTCCATTTTCTTTCCGCTGACAAGGTCTGCTATATCCTCCTGCATCTGCCTTTCCCGACTCATCAGTTCTGCGGTGGAGCCGATAATCTCAACTAAATTGCCACCATTTAACACCGCAATCTTTACGATGTCCGCGAACTCGCTTACCACATTACTTCCACTGCGTTCACTCAAACCCGTTAACACTATCTCCACGCTTTGATTGTTTTGGAAGCCTCTGCATACCCAAAACAACTGCGTAACAATTTCGCTCTTCCCTCCAAACATGATTTTCATATCATCAATGCTCTCCGCAAAAGCGTTTTCCAAAGAGTATCCCGCTTTGAGAGCCGCAGAAACAGACATAATGCATTCTTGAAATTGGATTTCAAACTCTCTTTTTTTCTTCTTTTCCAACTGATTCCCGTAAAACACGAGGCGGTATAATCCTACCGGGATAAGTGGCAATAATGCCCAAAGACTTTTGTAAAAAAACCATGCACAAAATCCCATTTCAATCACTACTCTTACAAGAATCAAAAGCATTCCCATCGGATATGTATAAACCTGCTGCTTTAAGTTTCCCGTCGCAAATCAGCTCCCCTCTTTTCACCAGACGCCCTTTCACCCTTCCACTCTCGTCTTCTCCTGTTTCTTCGAATTGAAACAGCGTATTCATTACTATCTCGCCTTTTTCATAACCTACCACCTCACTTATCTCCAGCACTTTCCGGCTCTTATCCCGCATCCTTCCAAGATGCACAATAATGTCCAAACCGGAAGCAATTTGTTTGCGGATGGCTTCTAGCGGTATTTCCATTCCCATTAAAATCATGGTTTCTAATCTGCTTAACATATCCCGGGCACTGTTTGCATGTCCCGTGGACATGGAGCCATCATGCCCGGTGTTCAGACATTGCATCATATCCGCAGCCTCACCGCCTCTGACTTCTCCTACAATAATTCTGTCCGGTCTCATACGAAGTGCCGTCTTTATCAAATCTCTGATGGAAATAGCCCTGCAGCCTTCCACATTGGCATTTCTGCTTTCCAACCGCACCAGATTAGGCACATTGGTAATCTGTAACTCTGCACTGTCTTCAATTGTAATAATCCGTTCACTCTTTGGAACAAATTCGGAAAGTACATTTAAAAAAGTTGTTTTTCCCGTCCCTGTGCCACCGCTGACCAGAATATTGTATCCCGCCTCCACCAACAGTTTTAGGTACGACGCCACTTCTTCCGTTAAAGAGCCATATGAAATCAATTTTTCCATTGTGACAGGATATTTCGGAAATCTTCGTATGGTGATAATGGGTCCATTCAGCGCCACCGGTTTGAGAACCACATTTACTCTGTCTCCGTTATCCAATCGGGCGTCCAAAATCGGCGTTGCTTCATTTACCGCACGGTTGCAACCTGCTGCAATCCTCTGAATAATGTCTCTTATTTTTTCTTCTGAAGTAAAGCGTTTTTCAAATTCCTCTATGCAACCGCCCTTTTCCACAAAAATATGTTCCCGGCCGTTCACCATAATCTCCGTGACGGTTTCGTCCTCCAAAAGACTCTGCAATATATCCCAGCCCCGCAGTGAGCAGAACACATCCTCTTCCAACATTTTCCGCTCCTGCACAGAACGGGTACGCAGTTCTAAATCATCGCTGATACATTCCCTGACAATCTCCCGCACTTCCTCATCCTTCATCTCCTTGCTGTAATCCAATATCATAAGTACCCTCTCTCGGATTTCCTGCTTTGTTCTCTCATAATTCTTCATCCCGAAGCACCTCCAAATCTCCCTTTACCAATCTCATCACAAAATCCGCCAGTTCCCCTCTTGTATATTGTTCTATCTGCCCCGAAAGTTCGCTAATCCGCGGAAGTTGTTGTTTTTTTGTTTTCTCCAGTACATCTTCATACTCCTGCATTCTCAGTAAATGCTCATATTGTTCCAGTTTGCTTCTGGCAGGCTTGTCTTCACACACTATTGTATAAACGCGGTTGCAGAGACGCAGCAGTTCAAAAATCCCTTGAAGGCTTTCGCTTAAATCCAAGATAATATAGTCGTATCCACCCTCGGCGGAAATCCTCTTAATCAATTTCACCCATTCTGCCGCCGTCACATAGACGAGATTTTGTCCTGCATATACCGGAGGGATATACCACAAATTTCCCACTTTCCTCTCTATCAACCTAATCCGATAGGAAAACTTCTCCCCCTCATCCAGATAGCCCAACAGGTCCGACAAATCCTTTCCGCCTTCTTTTCTTAACAGACCATTCCATCCGGCATAATGTTCAAAACTGATGTACAGCGTCTTATAATCTCTCGCCAAAACCTGTCCCAGCGTCAATGCAAAGGAAGTCTGCAAGCACCTTTTTACAGGCGAATATAATCCGATTATGGCCGCTTTGCTCTTTTCACACAGTTGCTTTCCGTCTACATTACCATGCTGCACATATTGATCCATAATGAAACGATAGATGTTTTCCGCCTGCTGATACTTATCGGTCCGGGGCAAGCCCACACCCGCCGTCTGCAAATTTTCTCCCAAAATTAAAATTTGATTTGCAGGCAGTTGACTCACTTCATAGGTATACGCCGACTCTGCCACAAGCAGCATCTCTATCTCTTTTCCGGTTTCGTACTCCACAAGTCCTAAAGGACCTGTGTAAGCATGGATTTCAAAAGGAAAACTTTCCTTTTTCTGCAAGTAATCTGTAAGTTGTTGCAGATACTCTTTTTCCTCATCACACAATGCCAATATTTTTTTCTTCATGTTATCCTCCCATACACAAAGCAAACCCTATGATTAGCGGAACCGACATGCAAATCGTCCGGTCTTTCTTTAGTCCCTGCGCTCTTTCCCTGTAATAAAATTGCCATTTTCCCATTACAGCCACCTCAGTTATATACGAGAAAAAATATTCCATTCTCTCCAAAAAATTACCCTGTGACAACATTTTTAACAATGCTGTAAGTCCCGCCAAAAACCATACACAAATAAAGTATGTAACGCTTCCGCTCCAACTGAAAACACCCTCCAGCACCGCCATTAATTTGACATCTCCGGCTCCAAGTCCTCCCATTTTATACAACGGATATAAGACTCCCCCATAAACCAAAACCCTTGCAAACCAATGGAATACGCCCGGCCACCCATCAATGGAAAAACAATAAAACCCACCTGTCACAGCAACCGACAATACTAATAAATTCGAGATTTTCCTCATCCGGATATCCTGAAAACAAGCTACACAAAGAAGGACAAAAAACACCCCATAACATCACCGCCTCTATTTTCTTTTTTAAAATTGAATTTTAGGAACGAATCTGCTCCTAATGAATATAAAGAATTAAAACCTTTGAGACTTACGACAGAATTCGTAAGTTGTAAATCGGATTATAAACCCTCTTTTTTTACTTGTCCATAGGTAGAAAGCGAAAAAATAATTTTTGTGAAATTATACCAACATCCCACAAAAAAATATCCCAAAAAGGGCTGCAACGCCCCAAATTCCAAGGATTGCGCTTGTCAAAAGAGTGGTTAAATTAAGCCCCACTCCACCGGAAATTCCCAAAAAAGCCATCCCCATGTTTCCAAAACAAATAAGCACCGCTCCCACCACAAGACGGCATACAAAGTTGAGTAGCAATTCTGATTTTTTGTTTATTGCGGTCAGCAAAAGGATCAACGCACATACTGCCACAACACCGATTAAAATCCCCTGATAATTATCCATTTCCACGTTCCGCCTAAACATTTCAATCCTTATCTGAATATATGCCGCAGCCTTCTTTTTTAATACAAAAGTCTTGTATACTTTTTATACTGCGGAATACTAAGGGAATTTTTGGCTATACTGTTTAAAAGAGGAATTTTTATCGTCAGAAAGGACCACAAAATGAAAATATTATTCAGCCAGAATCATCTTTCCAACATACCCATTGAAGAAGATTTTTCCCGCCCGTCCCTGCAGGAAAGTATAGAAAAAACCCGCCATGCACTGGACGTTGCATATGCGGGCTTTGATAACGCAATCGAACCTGATTTAATCGATTGTTATATTTATGAAATTAACGCCTTACTAAAAAAATACAAATATCTTTCCGAGCTCGCCTCAAACGCGAAAGAACCGGTGACGGTTTTAAACCCTGAATCCCCGATTCACGCCCTGGTCAGTCATGTTTTCGGTTAACTCGCCCCTTCCATAAGTGAGTCCCGCGTAAATAGCCTGGGAATTCTGCATAACCGGACCTGTCGTATCCATTTTAGCCAGTTCCACATAGGTTACCTGCAGTTTTCCCACCACGCGGCGTACATGTTCCAAATGTTCCACATCATTTCTCACATCTGCCAATGCCAGTTCCCTGTTGCAGTACATATATAATTGCAGGAAATTGGTAGCCAATTCATACTCGAAATTCAGCGACGACAGCAATTCGTTGATACATCCTCTGGTTTTACGGATGGCATCCCTGTATTCCGTTCTGTTTTGCTCTGCATGTGCCTTTTCGGCATCTTCCACATAAGCCAGAACCATTTCATATAAAATCTCTATCAGCTCTATTTTATTTGCCTGTGTGATTCGCAGGGTTAACTCTTGTTTCTTTTCCCTTGTCATACCGTTCTCCATTTCTCCAAAACGTTATATTCCTACTGTAAAAGTTGCAATACCTGGGAAGGTCTTTCATTTGCCTGCGCCAACATGGAAGTTCCTGCCTGCGCCATTACCTGATATGTAGTATAATTTGTCATTTCTTCCGCCATATCCACGTCCATAATACGGGAGTACGCCGCTGTCATGTTCTCACTTGTAATATCCAAGCTGTTGATAGAAGATTCCAGACGGTTCTGATATGCACCAAGTCTGCTTCGTACACTGGAAATGTAAGCGTTGGCATCCTCCATACGGGAAAGAGCATCTTCTGCCCCTTCTGCCGTAGAAACATCAATGTTTTCAAGTCCCAAATTCTCCAAAGAGACTTCCGGAATGCGGACACCCAAAACCTGTCCCTCGTTAGAGCCAATTTGTAATCTCATGGCTCCAATACCGGTCACGTCCACTTCCACTGCCTGATATGTCTGTCCCACAGTCATCTTGCTGACGTCAATTTTCATTTCGAAGCCGCCTTCGGCTGTTATGCTGAACATATTATCTTTTATTTCGCCGACAACGTATCTTTCAGGGAAGCCTTCGCCTGCTGCCACAGTCGCCTGAAGTTCGCCATTCACTTCCGTAACCGTAATGGAATCAATCATGTATTTTTGAACAGAAACCTGGTCAGACACATAATCAACTTTGACAGCAGTATCAGAGGTATAGGATTTCAGGTCAAATTCTCCGTTCAACAGTTTCTGACTGTTGAACTCTGTATTTTCTGAAATTCTTGTAATCTCTTCTTTTAACTGTGCCACTTCGTCCTGAATAATCTGGCGATCCTCATCTGCAAGTACACCGTTGGACGCTTTCACGGACAATTCGCTCATACGATGAATCATACTCTGAATTTCCGAGAGCGCTCCGTCTGCCGTTTCGATAATGGACACACCATCGCTGGCATTCTGGGATGCCACGGAAATACCCTCAATCTGGGCATTCATGCGCTTAGCCATCGCCATTCCCGCCGGATTGTCTTTTGCACTGTTGATTTTCAAACCCGAAGACAATCTTTGAAGGGATTTGCTCAGCAAATCATCACTGTTAGACAATGCATTATTGGAAATCATCGCTGACACATTATAATTAATTCTCATACCTTTACCTCTTTTCTAAATTCGTTTATACCAAAGCAGCCTTTAAACTTCGGATAAAGATTCTTGCCAATTGATATAAATCGGCAGAACTTTCTTTTCCGGTACTTTGCAAGGTGCCTGCAACTTCCTCCGCGCTGTTTCCTACCAGCACCGGCATCTCCCCGGATTCCAAACCAAGTTCCTGCACCCTTTTTACAAACTCTACCGCTGTCTGTTGCAAGGTTTCCTGCGTTTTCGCTGTTTCTACCGTCATATAGCCGGAAACCTTACCCTCCTGCAGGGTCATTCTTGCAGAAACTTTTCCATATCTGTTACTCTCCATAGACACGGAAACTCTTCCACTCATATTATCGTCATGACGGAGTGTTAAGTGAATAGCAGTCATCTCATCTTCCAACAAAACGGGGATATCATATTCTTCATTTGCCACAGCCATGCCGGCGACATGAAGTTGCTTATGAATGAGTTGCATCTCCCTTACATCGATAAACGTGTCGGCGCCGGAAAAAGTAAGTTCTTCTGCCATTTTTTGCAACTGCCCTACATAATTTTGATACGTTTCCCGGGCACTCTCCCGGTCTGACAGACATTCTTCCCAATGCTGAATATATTCCATTGCCTCCGGAACATTCTCTGCTTCATCCCGTTTCTGCCATAGCTTGCGGACTGCCCCGCCTCTGTCATTTCGAAGCAGATTTCCTGCCAGCAGGTAATCCACTGTCACCGGAATTTCCAGTTGTCTTAGCATGTTAATCTCTGCATCATCCACTTCACTGAGTTTTCTTACCTCGTCAAGCAGTGCCCCATTATAGCCGGTATTTTCTGTTTCCTTCACCAGACTATCGGTCAGGCCATTCCTATATCCGGCCAAAATCTGGTCGGTAATGGATACTCCTCTTGCATTTAAGCTTTCCAAACCGCCAAAATTATCATCTACCGAGATATTAATGCCTTTCGCCTTTCCACTTCTCACTGCAGAGAGCAAATTGGAAAAACTTATCTGTGCGCCGCTTTCCAGAAGTTGTCCGATAACTGCACCATCGGTCTTTTCAATCTGTCTCAACATACGGTAAATGCCGATATAACTTTCTTTTTCTTCCTGTGTGATCTTTCCGGCTTGCTCCAGATTGTACAGATATCTACTATATTTCTCCGCTTCCTCTTCATAGGAGAGCTGATTGTCCAAATAGTTCTCCACATCCGCCAGGCTTGTGGTCAGCGGATTTACACCATCCCTGATCATGCGAAGCACCTTGGAAGGCGTTAACTTATCAACCACCCTTTGAACCGTTCTGTCTGCCGCTTTTACTTCTGCGATGTTCTCTTCCGTAATCTCGGTACTGTTGTAACCCAAAATGCGAACCGCCCTACGGTTTTCTTCTGTCAGATTCAGTCCCATACCCGCAAGAATATCATCTACATTACGGAAAGCCGTCCGAATGCTGTCACCCATATCTCTTCTGGGGGCTGTCATCAGTGTTTCATAACTTTGCTGCGCTTCTTTGTATGCTTTCTGCAGTGCCATTCCTTCTTCATAGAAAGAATCAATGGATACCTGCGCAATTCTGCCTGCCACCTTACCGACTATATCCACGGGCATGCCGGGAAGTTTCTCGGTTTTCGCAATGGCTTCTTTATACAAACTGTAGTCCGATGCCGGATTTAATGAAGTGCCAAACAGGTTTTCTGCCTGTTTCTGCTCTAAATCTTTTAACGCATTTACCAGTTCTTCCAAATTACTTGTATCAATAGAAAATCCGCTCTTTAGAAGTTTTACATTTGCTTCTACAGTCATCATCAATCGGATTTCCTGCAGTTGTCTGTACTGTGTGACGTTGCCGGATTTTTCTGCCTCCGAAAGCAATTCATCCAAACTTTTATCTGCCGCTACCGCCTTCTCATACACGCTACTGCTATCGTAAAGGTTTGCCTTTCCGGCCGGCTTACCCTCTGTCAAAGCGGCCGCCACCGCTTTCCATACATTTTCTTCATTTACGGGCAGTTCTGTATTTTGAATTCTTCCGAGCAGTCCCAAATTTTCGCCTGTAAGGGGAACACCTTTCTGAACCAGAAACTCCGCATTGCGCAAATTCTCCTCGTTCACTTCCAATCCTTCCCGTACAAGGATTTGTTCTACCTGGGATTTCAGACTTTCCATATCGGTTGCATCCGCACGTTTTGCATAATAACCGGATTTTCCCTCCAGATAATAACCCTTCGCCTGTCTGTGGCTTCTGTCTGCACCGGAAAATTCCGCCAGATACAAATCGTCAATCGTAGGCTCCAGATGGTTGTCCAGCATATATTTTTCTGCGCCTTCTGTGGGAGCCGACAGTTCTTTTGCCTTTTCCATGGCATTTACCGCCTCTGTCACGTTCTGCTCCGTCATTGGCACATCCGCTTTTTTGAATGCATTCTCTATGGCACGGGCATAGGTTTCACTTCCCGCAATCTGAGTAAGTGTCTCCGTATCCAGGGTATCTGTGTAACCGATAACCTTTACACCTGCCTTGGCAAGCTCTGCTTTTATTTTGTCGACAATAGTAACTACTTCTTCGATGTCTGTGTCCATGGGAGAGCAGCCTTCTTTCTGAAGTCTTGCAAAATCTTCCTCAGACATAGAATTAGACATCACCGTCATATAGTCACGAAATACATCTGTGTCTACCACAGACGCTTCACGCATCACGTCCTCTGCGGTTCTTCCCTGAACCCCGTAAGCAGTGTTATCCATAACCATGCCAGAAATGTCTAATGCAAAGCAATCGGTGCGTTTCGTCTCTTTCGTCCGATTGCGACTATATTCGTTTGTAGTTTTGTCGACATTACGTGTGTGTTCCTCAAATGTAATTCTCATCCGCATGTCTCCAAAAAATAAAAGATGAACGTCTTGTTCATCTTCTATTTCGGTTATATTTTCTTTTTTCTTAACCCTTTAATCCAAAGCAAGGCTTTATGCAAAATCTTTTTCACGCAAAACAATCATATCCTCGTCATCGTATCTCTTGGCAATCAGTACGTCAAAGAAATGTCCCACTGTTTTTCTGTTTGCCCTGCGGATTGCTTCATCGACAATCTCTCGAACATCTTCCACCGTAACCACATGGTCACTGGACTGACGGTCAGAAATCGCAGTGTGCAACGCCAGTACTCCCATCTCATCGATACTGTATTCCTGTTCCCGGGCATACTTTTTACCAAATTCCACCAACGCTTTGTTGCTGAGTGCTTCTACATCTACACGGATGGGGAAACATTCTTCCAACATGGAGCTCTCTTTGAGCAGTCCGTTGATTGCTTTCCGCGTATCAATGAGAAGAACAATAACGCCTCTTTCTTCCTGCTCCAAGATCCTGTGCAATCTGGAAGCAGTATCCTTTGTCATACCGCCCGCCTTCTGCACAATCAATGCTCCATTTGACATTTTATCCAATGTCTCTTCCACACTTTTCTGATTTAAGGATGCACCGGATATCTTGGCAATTTTGCCGGAAAAGTTACTATCTGTATTTTGAATTTCTTTTACCAAATTCTTTGCCAGTGTCAAAGTATCCATATTCTCATCCCCGGTAATAATAACATTACCTGTATAAGAGGCCATGGAGATCTTGTCAATGGCGTTCAGTATCTGCTCTCTGCTCTTCTGGCTGTGCATATAAGAACCAAACAATTCCTGTTCCTCAGGGGACAGAGAACGTAGCGCATTTTCATCTATCTGCTCCTCTGCTTGCTCCTCCAGCTGCTCTCCTGCTGATTCCTTTTCCTGCTCTTCCTGCTCTTCCTCTTCAGTTTCTTCCTCTTCTTCCAATAATTCTTCGATAGTCTTCTCGGAGGATTCTTCCTGTTTCCCGTCCTGGTCCTCTTCCACTTCTATCTCTACAACTTCTATCTCTTCAGCGTCTTCCTCTTCGGCTTCTTCCTCTTCAGCGTCTTCCTCGTTGGCTTCTATCTCTTCGGCTTCTTCCTCGTTGGCATCGTCAACTTCAAACGCTTTCGGCAGTTCATCCAATTCTTCCTCAAGGATTTCCTCCACCTCAGCGTCCTCTTCAAGGTTTTCCTCAATTTCCGCTTCGATTTCTTCCAGTTCTTCTACTTCGTCCGGCTCCTCCGATTCTCCCGTCTCTGTCAGGAAACCTTCTTCTTTCTCTTCCTCCTCAGGGGCATCAAACGCATCCGGTAAAACGGTATCCGTATTTTTTTCTCTTTCCAGTTTTTCCAACAGGCCGTCACGGATAGATGCTTCAAACTCGGTAAACATGGCTCCTGTATGCTCAAGAACTCTTTGTTCCACGCTCTCTCTGAATTTTTGCTCACTTTCTTTCTGTCTCTTCTCCAGTTCGCGCAGAACATCTTCCAGACTAATCTGACCGGTAATCTGTTTTTCAATCTGCTCTGATTCCGGCAAACGTAAACTGAACTGACCATCATATTCCATGCCCAGCATTTTATCATAAGCACGGCGCGGTTCTTCCGGTGTCTCGGCCGGTACCGCCTGCGCCAATTCCACAGCATCGCCCACCGTGCGGATTTCCTTCATGTCGCCTGTACCGATATCCATTCCAAAAGATAACTGGCCCGGCACGTCTTCACTTACGATTCCCGCCGCCTCATTTCGCATGGCTTCCATCACCAAATTGGCTGTATTGTCCATGTCCGCGGTCTCACCGAAAAATACCTCTGTCTCTGTCTCGGTCTCGGTTTCCGGTTCCTCATCCGCCTCCACAATTTCCTCATCGGTTTCTTGCCACTGCGCCTCCACAATTTCCTCATCGGTTTCTTGCCACTGCGCCTCCACAATTTCCTCA
>CAYRLN010000002.1:20332-21516 GCA_964425065.1 uncultured Lachnospiraceae bacterium
TCGGTTTCCCGCCACTGCGGTTCCACAGTCTCCTCGTTTACCGGAACCTCTTCCTCTTCTTCCGGAACCGGTTCCCAGGACTTTGCTTCTCCGGGAGTAGAAAGTTCTGTCATGCCCTGTATCTGGTTTAAATCTCTTGCAAATGCTACTCTGGTATTCTGGGACACTTCACCGTTCTCGTCTTTTTCTTCGGTACCTTCCCAAAGCTCCTTCATGTGTTCCGCAAGTTCTTTTTGCATATTGATCGTGTCGTACTGGCCTACACCCATCACTTTCACCTGAATATCAAGTTCTTTGGAAGGAATTTCCAAAGTAGGCGCATCCAATATTTTACCGCCACCTGTCTCAATTTCAATCTGTTGTTCTTCCTCCGGAACTGCCCCACGGCGAAGACCCTTTGCGAAATCGTACTTTTCCTGCTGTGCAAAAGTCAAGGGTTCATGGAGCATTTTCAGTTCCATGGCTTTCATGACGTATTTGCCTTCGCCAAACCACAAAATCAGTTCATCGCATTCCTCCACACACTTCGTGGCAAGTCCTACGCGATGATATAAATAAGCCAGTTCATATGCCCATTTTTCCACATACTCTCTGGACTTTAATTCCTCCAAAACTTCAATGCGCTCCTCCAGACTTACATCCTGAGCTTCATAAAGTTTATATTGCAGCACATATCGGCCATTATCCTTGGGCGCTACCTGCACGAATTCCTTATAGTACTCTACCGCCTGCACAAATTCTCCCATTTTGATAGAAAGTTCGCACAGCGAATAAATGATGGACCTTCCGCCGGGATGTCGGTCATACGCTAAAAGAAGCAAATCCCTGCTGTCTTCATATCTTCTGTTCATTTTATAGAGATCGCTGATTGTGCAAAGCATCATCACACTTTTCACGCGACGCCAATCGATTCCGTCTGCAATTTCTGCCGCTTCCGTATACTCGCCCTTGGCAATCAGAGTCTTAATCTCTTCTGTTCTTATCTTGTATTCATACTTATCCATGGTTGTCCGCTCCTCGCCTGCTAAACTAACCCGCTTTATATTTCAATTCCATTGCTTTCACAGCAAATTTACTTTCTCCAAACCGCTCAGAAATTTCCTCGCACTGCGCTTTGCATTTATCCGGCATCTCCGCTGCCAAGTATAACTTGGCCAACTCATACAGCCACTTCGCACTGCGCT
>CAYRLN010000003.1:0-8279 GCA_964425065.1 uncultured Lachnospiraceae bacterium
TACTGTGCAACCTGCCCCTTCGCCTTCTGTAACTCTGCCGCATCCGCTGCTGCATTTGCTTTAATCATCTCGGTTGCAGTCAGTTTCTGTGACAACTTATCAACAAAAATATCCATCCATTTTCCTCCAAACATAACTCCCTACCGCCTTTGCTCCAGACTAGGTTTTCTTGTACTATTTTATCATTAAATCAGGTATTTTACAACAAAAAGCGATTTCTTTGTCGTTTTGTGTATTGTGCACAAAATCATCTCTTGTTTTTCTAACTTTTTGTAACTTTTACCATTTATTCACTGTTTGTTCATAGTTTGTTCATATTTTCTTGTTATACTGAATTCAACATCAAAAACGGATCAACATGTAATGTTTTTCATTACACGCATAGATAAATTTTTTCATAATAGCCCTGGTGCTTCCCGGCACCGGGGCACTCCTCATTTTAGGGCACAAAAAAAGCGGCGGATTACTCCGCCGCTTCACTATTTTCACTTAATGCCAAAATCTCTTCGTTCAGCATCAACATTCTGTTATCCAAGTCTGATACCAATTTAGAACATTCAATCAATTCCTGTTTTATATGCTGAGGCGCATCTCCCTCAAATTTATAATGCATCTTATGCTCCAGACTTGCCCAGAAATCCATGGCCACTGTTCGAATCTGAATTTCCACCTTTGTATCTACAATTCTGTCTGACAGATACACCGGTACCGTCACCAGCATGTGATAACTTCTGTAACCGCTGGCCTTGGGATAAGTGATGTAATCCTTCACGGAAACCACGCTGATGTCCTTTTGCTCCGCAATCATTTCCGCAATCCGGTAAATATCGGATGTGAAAGAACAGATAATACGGATGCCTGCAATATCATTGATGTACTCTATCATGTTTTTAATAGAAGTTTCATATCCGTATCTCTTTAATTTTTTTACGATGCTCTCCGGAGATTTTACTCTGGCTTTAATATGTTCGATGGGATTGTAACGATGTACATGTTGAAATTCCTCGTTCAAAATTTCCATCTTTGTCCTTATTTGTCTCAACGCCGCATTGTAGATCAGGTTAACCTCGGTCCAACTGTCTACATTACTTTCATCTTTAAATTTTAGTTCCACTTACTTAATAACCCCTTTCCGATTTGCTTTTGCAATCGTCACATACAGTATATCACACTTTGCATTGATTTTCCACTTACGTTTTGGTAGACTAAAAAAGAATCTTTTGACGGGGGTGTTCCTATGTTCCGCTTATGGGCAAAAACTTTTAAAGACAATCGCATGCTGGCTGACACGGTTATTTGTGACGACTCCGTGGACACCCGTACTCATAAGATATTCCGGGCACTGGACGAAGTATGCTACCAATTTGATTTGGGCAAACCCATCTGGCTGGATGCTACCATTGCCGAATTCAAAAGGCATGCCAAAGCCCGTTTCTACCAGGATAACTTTATGGAACAAGTCCCTTTCGATTATTTGGAAATTCATGTAATTGAAGAAGATTAGTGCATTAGTACTACTATCAGAGCCGAAAAAACGGCTCTTTTTTTATTTTATAAATTTTTATAATTCCAGGTATTGACAGTATAATCTGCATGGTGTAGTATCAAAATATACCTAACGTAGTTTTTAAAACTACTTGTTGTGTTTCGAGTAACAAGGAGGTTTATATGCAGATTACCATTCGCGACCCCGGAAGCGCACTTACCCATTTTATTGCTATGATGCTGGCGGTATTCGCTTCTGTACCACTGATAACAAAAGCCGGTCTTACTTCCGGCGTTACCTGTGCACAGTCTATGACCATTTTCATGCTGAGCATGATTTTGTTGTACGGAGCCAGCACAACTTACCATACTGTAAATTTAGAAGGAAAAGCATTGAAGGTATTCCGGAAAATCGATCATATGATGATTTTTGTATTGATTGCAGGTTCCTACACTCCTGTTTGTATGATTGTTTTAGATTCCAGTCTCGGCTATCCTTTATTGGCCCTGATTTGGTCACTGGCCTTAGTCGGTATTTTAGTAAAAGCATTATGGATTACTTGTCCTAAATGGTTTTCTTCCATTATTTATATCGCCATGGGTTGGGTATGTGTACTGGTTTTCGGGCCTTTATGGAACACCCTGCCGAGAAGTGCCTTTGCATGGCTTCTCGCCGGCGGTATCATCTACACGTTAGGCGGTATCATTTATGCTTTGAAGTTACCGGTTTTCAATTCAAAATTTGCTTACTTCGGTTCCCATGAACTGTTCCATCTTTTCGTTATGGGCGGAAGTATTTGCCACTTTATCTTTATGTACAACTATGTGGCTTAGGCTCACATGGTAGTGTTTTATTCATTCGCTGTCACACACATGACATACACACACAAAAAGAAACATCCCTTGAGGTTTCGGCCTCCGGGGATGTTTCTTTTTATTTGTCTTTGTTTGTATTTAGTCCTCATAACCGTTAGGGTTGTTACTCTGCCATCTCCAAGAGTCTTCGCACATCTCCTTGATGCCGTTTTGAGCCACCCACCCCAGTTCATTTTTCGCCTTGGTCGCATCCGCATAGTTTGCTGCGATGTCACCGGCACGGCGTTCCTTAATTACATAGGGAATCTTAACACCGTTTGCTTCCTCAAAATTCTTTACGATATCCAAAACACTGTATCCAACGCCTGTTCCCAGATTATAAATACAAAGGCCTGCTTTTTCTTCAATCTTCTTTAATGCTTTTACATGTCCTACTGCCAAATCCACAACGTGGATATAGTCTCTCACACCGGTTCCGTCGGGAGTATCATAGTCATCCCCGAAGACACCCAATTTCTCCAATTTGCCCACTGCAACCTGCGTGATATAGGGCATCAGATTGTTTGGAATGCCGTTGGGGTTCTCGCCGATGGTTCCGCTCTTATGGGCACCGATGGGATTGAAATATCTGAGCAGAATCACATTCCATTCCGGGTCTGCCTTCTGGATATCTGTCATAATCTGTTCCAGCATGGATTTGGTCCAGCCGTAAGGATTGGTACAATCCTTTTTGGGAGATTCCTCTGTCACGGGAATTACATCCGGTGTGCCATACACTGTGGAGGAAGAGGAGAAGATAATGTTCTTTACACCATTTTTTCTCATCACGTCAAGAAGCACCAATGTACCTGTGATATTGTTCTCATAATATTCCCACGGTTTCGCAACGGACTCACCCACTGCTTTCAATCCTGCGAAATGAATAACGCTGTCAATCTGTTCTTTTGCAAAGATATTTTCCAGTGCTTCTCTGTCCAGGATGTCCGCTTTGTAAAAGGGAACTTTCTTTCCTGTAATCTTTGCCACTCTCTCCAAGGACTTCTCACTGGAGTTGCAAAGGTTATCCACTACCACCACGTCATATCCCGCGTTCTGTAATTCAACTACTGTGTGGCTACCGATATATCCGGCTCCACCTGTTACTAAAATTGCCATAAGAGCACCTCCATTTCTTGACTTCAGTTTACTTTTCACAGCCTGCTTCCGCAATGCTGTTATGTTACTGAAATCTGTCAAAATGTTAAATTGGTGCTATAATTCCACGCCATTTTCTTTCAAAAGTTCCCGTGCGCTCTCCACGGAATCCACACCGGTCTTATTTTTAATCGGTGCGAACTCTTTGTTCCGCACAACCTCAAAAGGAAGGCAGCTGTCCATCTCATGAATCATATCAAGCACCAGCCCCTCAAACTTGTAGCCGTTTGGTGTTTCAGGTTTTACATAATTACCATCTTCGTCAAGGTAAGGGATTTTCTTCTCCACCACATGAAGGGGCAGTTTCTTTTCCAGCATTTTGCCTAAATCTTTTTCCCGGAACAGGTAATTCAAAATAACTCCAAAGTTATAAGCCGGTTCCCCTTTCTCATCCTTTGCGTTCATGAGTTCATCTGTCAATTCATAATACTCTACGATGGAGGGTTTGCCGTCTTCCAAACACATAACGCCAACCTTTTCATCCGGCGCGTTCTTTCTTACCACTTTAGAGCCTACGGCACAGTTTCTGTCGATGGTTGCGCCCACAAATACCGGATCGCAAATACGCTGAAGCACATTATCCACGGCAAACACATTGAGCCACTGGATTCCTTTCAGATGCACGATATCCAAAATACCTTCTCTGTCCATAGAAGAATACCAACCGCCGTTGCCGTTGGGAGATGTGGAAATCTTTCCTTTTTCTTCTAAATATACTTTTCCGTTGTAGTCTGTTGCCGGAGCCATCTCCTGTTTGAAAAACCACACACATTCCTCATCATAGCCGAAGAATTCATGTTCTCTTAAGAAGTTTTCGGTTGCTTCTCTATTTTTGTCACTGGTCATGATAAACAGGGGAACCCAAACACCCGCCTCATTCACCACATCCATCAAATTTGAAATCAACCGCTCAAAAATGTACATATCCTTTGTCACGCCGATATTGTACATACCCTTCGGGTCATCAGAACCAAGTCTGGTTCCCATGCCACCTGCCAGAAGAACCGCACCGACTTTTCCTAAACGGAGCGCTTCTATACCGATTTGATGAAATTTCTCTTTCTCTGCTTCAATCTCAGACAATTCCATTGCTTTTAATGGAGCAATCGTTCCCCTCTTTGTCATCGCATCCATATGCTTACAGGCTTCTATCACGCCAAAATCTGTTTCACCAATCTGGGAAAGCAGTTTTTCCTGCTCATCTGCACTCAGTTCATTATAATACTTTAACAAATGCTCCTGTCCGCATTCTTTCAGTTTCGCACATGCCTGTTCATAAGTCGTACTCATAATCCCTCTCCTTTTCCAAATCCGACAAGGCTATCGTCCTTATTCTTATTCTAATATTATACTCTTTTTCTCTATCTGTGCGCAACCTTAAAATCCCGGCATATAATAAACAAAACCGCCTCGGAGCTTATATGACGATTTATATAGTTCAGCCCGGTGACACCGTGGATTCCATTGCCGCAAAAAACGGCGTTTCCGCCGCCTCCATTCTATATAACAATCAAATCCCCTATCCTTACGCCTTGGCCGTAGGGCAGGCCCTGCTCCTTACCGTTCCCGGGTTTTCTTACGACAGGCCTATCCGCTCCGGCGGCTATGCCTACCCCTTTATAAGCCGCTTTGTACTGGAGCAGTCTCTCCCCTATCTGTCCGATTTGTATATTTTTTCATATGGTTTTACTACCGCAGGTGAACTGATTCCGCCCTGGGCCGATGACAGCGATCTGATTTCCGGTGCAAAGGCAGCCGGCACTGCTCCCATATTGACTCTAACCCCCTTTGGGCCTGACGGCCAATTCAGCAATTACCTCATCACCACTGTCATAAACAATCCCGAGGCGGTGGATCGTCTTATCGCAAATTTGGAAGCTGTTGTTTTAGAAAAAGGCTTTGAAGGTGTGGATATCGACTTTGAGTTCATTCTTGCAACAGACCGTCTTGCTTTTGTGGACTTTGTCCACCGTGTCCGCGAGGCCATAAATGCCCTTGGTTACCCTGTTTCGGTTGCGCTGGCGCCCAAGGTATCCGATGACCAGCCCGGGCTTCTCTACGAGGGAAAAGATTACGCCTTATTGGGCGAAGCTGCCGACTATGTCCTTTTGATGACTTATGAGTGGGGATATAAATACGGCCCTCCTTTGGCAGTGGCACCGCTCAATCAGGTCCGCAGGGTTGTTGAGTACGCTCTGACCCGAATTCCCCCCGAAAAAATACATCTGGGAATTCCAAACTACGGTTACGACTGGCCGCTCCCTTATGAACGCGGAATCACTGTTGCCCGCACCATCGGAAATATCGAAGCTGTCAGGCTCGCTGTGGACCACGGGGTTCCCATCGAATTTGATGAGCCTTCCGCCTCCCCCTTTTTCTTTTATGAAGAAGATGGCCTGCAACACGAAGTATGGTTTGAGGACGTCAGGAGCATGGAAGCCAAATTTTCCCTGGTAAACGAGTACGGACTCCGGGGCATCGGAATCTGGCAGATTATGCAACTTTTCCGCGGAATGTACCTGCTCCTCGCTGACCGCTTCACCATAACCAAATAGAATATTTTCGTCCACCCATTCATATGTTGTCATAAATCATCCCTCACAGGAGATATGGCATTATGATGCGCGGACAAAATATTTTGAAAGAGGAAAAACAAAAAACAAGGTTGGAATCATTCTTAGAACAACTGAATGACCCACTGATATTTATTCTGTTTATCGCCGCCTCCATTTCCATGTTATTGAGAGAATTCAGCGATGCCATCATTATTTTGACCGTAATTTTGGTAAATGCCATAATCGGTGTCATTCAAGAGGGAAAGGCACAAAAAGCACTGGATGCCCTTAAAAAAATGACCAGTCCCAAGGCACTTATCCGCGAAAAAGGGCATATAAGGGAAATTCCCGCCAGCGACCTCATCCCCGGTGACGAAGTCATCCTGGATGCCGGCAGGCAAATTCCCGCAGACCTTACCTTAATTGAAGTCAATTCTTTAAAAGTGGAGGAAGCAGCCCTTACCGGCGAATCCGTTCCCGTAGAAAAGGATTTACGGAAAAACAATAAAGCCTACATGTCAACTAATGTCACATACGGAAGAGGTGTCGGCAAAGTTACCGCTATCGGCATGGATACGGAAATCGGAAAAATAGCGCAGCTGATTAACGATGCACCGACAGAAACCACACCTCTGCAAAAGCGCCTGGCAGACTTAGGAAAAGTACTCAGCATCGTTTCCATCATCCTCTGCGTTGCTCTATTTATCATTGCCGTAGCCCAAAAAAGAGACATTATGGAAATGTTAATTACCGCCATCTCTCTGGCCGTGGCAGCCGTTCCGGAAGGGTTGCCCGCCATTGTCACCATGGTGCTGGCTTTAAGCGTTTCCCGTATGGTAAAAGTAAACACCATCGTAAAAAGACTTCCCAGCGTGGAAACCCTTGGATGCGTCAGCGTGGTCTGCTCCGACAAGACAGGTACTTTGACACAAAATAAAATGTCGGTTGTTGCCTGCTACTTTGACGGCAAAACCATACCTCCCGCCTCCTTAAGCCCCACCCTACATAAATATTTTTTGGAAGGTTTCACACTCTGCAATGACGCCTCCATAGACGGGGACCGCATCGGAGACCCGACAGAACTGGCACTGCTTGACATGTCTGCCTCCCACGGCCTTACACGCCCCATGTTGGAAGCAAAAGCCCCCCGTATTTCCGAAATCGCTTTTGACTCCGACCGTAAAATGATGACCACCCTGCACCGTGACGGCAAAACCCTGATTTCTTATACCAAAGGTTCTCTGGAAGAAATATTAAAACGTTGCACTCATATTTTATACTGCGGAAGAATCCTTCCCTTTTCCGTAATCCATAAAAAGGAAATTCTTCTTGCTGCCGAAGAATTATCTTCTAAGGCCCTGCGCCTTCTGGCTTTGGCCATGCGCCAGCCCGGTGACAGTTCCTCCTATGGACTTGTCCCAAAGGAGGATGGTCTTACTTTTGTGGGTTTGGTAGGTATGATTGACCCGCTGCGGCCGGAGGCTTTCCGGGCGGCACAGGAATTTGCCGCTGCCGGGGTGCGCACCGTTATGATTACCGGAGACCGCAAGGATACCGCTTACGCCATTGCAAGCGACCTTGGAATTGCCTCTTCTCCCCGGGAATGTATGACCGGACAGGAAATAGACTCCTTGTCGGATGCCCAATTTTCCAAGGCACTTGAGAGCGTCAGGGTCTTTTCCCAGGTGTCGCCCGAACATAAAGTCCGCATAGTGAAAGGATTTAAGAACAACGGAAAGATTGTTGCCATGACCGGTGACGGTGTCAATGACGCCCCTTCCTTAAAATCCGCAGACGTAGGCATAGCCATGGGCATGGCCGGCACCGACGTTGCAAAAAATGCGGCTGACATTATTCTTACCGACGACAATTTTGCCACTATCGCCAAAGCCATCGCCCAGGGAAGATGCATATATGCCAATATTAAAAAAGCGGTGTTATTTCTCCTTTCTTCCAACTTCGGGGAAATTATCACTATGTTGGGCTCTATCCTGTTGGGTTTTTGCAGCCCGTTAAAACCAAGCCACATTCTCTGGATAAACCTGATTACCGATTCCCTGCCGGCATTGGCTCTCGGAATCGATACCGGCGACACCTCCAAGTTTATGAAAAAACCGCCCCGGGCGAAAAATGAAAATCTCTTTGCCCACGGCGGCCTTGCCTGCACTCTTTTTTACGGCCTTTTAATCGCGGCCGTCAGTATGGCTGCTTTTTTGCAACTGCCCATCA
>CAYRLN010000003.1:8289-21397 GCA_964425065.1 uncultured Lachnospiraceae bacterium
TGTTCGTGAACTACTCCGTTGCATTGCACGCCCTGCCCATCAACCTTTTGCAGGCAAAAGAGCTGGAAGTCTCTTTGGAAAACATACGAAAAGTATTGGAAATCCCGGATGTGACCGCCAGAGCGCAGACCTACGCTTTCACGGTTTTAGGCATTTCCCAGATTTTCCACGCAGTGGGTATGCGGGATACTTCCCTCTCTGTCTTCCGCATGAATCATTTTTCCAATAAACTCATGCTGGCTGCCATCGCCATTGGTTTTTCTTTGCAACTCCTTGTCACGGAAGTCCCGTACTTCATAAATGCCTTTGGCACCTGCAGTCTTTCCATGTTGGAATGGAGACAATTGATTTTCCTTGCCGCTGCACCCCTGCTGGCCCACGAGCTGCTACTCTTCCTGCCATGGAATCGCGCAAAGCGCACTACGTAAAAAGGCGTATCACCGCCAACGTAAGGAGCAAAGCTCCACTGACCCAGTCAACATTGGCGGTAATCTTTCCGGATAACATTTTTCCGAGTTTACCGCCTGCCCACATCATACCAACATTAACAAATAATGCAACAGGGACAGACCAGAACATGTGCACAGTTCCTACGCCCACCCCAATGCCGGCGGCAATGCTGTCCAGAGAAAGGGCTGCGCCCAATGCCGTCGCCTCCGCCGCGGATAACAGGGCATCCCCGTTCCGGTTTGCCTCTCCTGCTTCCTTTTTTCCCGAGCGTGAAAAAAGTTTTACGGCTCCCAAAAGAAAAAGGATTCCAAATCCCGCAAGTCCCGGCAACTCTCCGGGCAGATAACCGCCAAGCAGATATCCCGCTCCTATGGACACCCCAAGCATGACAGCCGACACGGCAGAAACAATCAGCATAGACAAAAAGGGCATTCTCACTTTGCCCACGCCATAGGCAAATCCGGCGCTGAAGGCGTCCACAGATATGGCGACAACCAGCACCAAAATCTGTAACAATGTATAAATCCAGTAATATCGTTCCATAACGAACACCGAAAATCTCTTTTTATTATGATACTCAGAGTTTTCCGGGGGGTGCTTTTATCTTCTACGGAATGTTTATGTCATTTGTGTTGCGTTGGCTGTTGTGCTAAAATAAGGATTGGCAGACTTTATCAATCGTTTTGCCAATCCTGCAGACGAAAAGGAGCATTCTATGCGAATCTTATTTATCCGACACGGCGACCCTGATTATGTCAATGATACTTTGACCGAAAAAGGCCACAGGGAGGCCGCCTTACTTGCGAATATTGCTGACACATTAAATTTAGGAGACTGTTATGTTTCCCCCTTGGGCCGTGCACAGGCCACCGCCAAATATACCCTGGACAAGCTGGGGATTGTGGCACATACCTGTGACTGGCTTCGGGAATTTGACGCTACCATAGATATAAATAATCTGCCCGATTTGCAGAAAGCCTTTCCCGACACCCGGAAAGACAAGGATGTTTTTAAGGATCGTATTGTTTGGGATTGCCTGCCTTCTTATTTCACGGCACACCCCGAATACTTGGACAACCGGGCATGGCGCACCTCTGAAGTGGCGCTGCACAGCAACTGGGCGGCACGGCATGACTATGTGGTGGCAGAATTTGATAAACTTCTGGCTTCTTACGGCTATGTGCGTGAGGACGGCCATTACCGCGTGGAAAAAGAAAACACCCGGACCATCACTTTCTTCTGCCATTTCGGCATCACCGCAGTGCTTCTTTCCCATCTGTGGAATGTGGCTCCTTATACCCTCTGGCACGGACTTGCCCTCGCTCCCACTTCTGTTTCCGAAGTGGTATCCGAAGAACGGCAGCAGGGAATTGCCTATTTCAGGGGACTTCGTCTGGGAGACACCACCCACCTTGCCCTTGGGGATGAACCGCCTTCTTTTGCTGCCAGATTTTGCGAAGTGTACAGCAACAAAGATCAAAGACATTAAAAAAAGAGTAAAACCAAAGGATAACGCCAATACTATGTTAAAAAAGGAGGCCAAAAGATGTGTACAGCCCTTACTTACAAAACCAAAGATCACTATTTCGGCAGAAATCTCGATTTGGAATATTCCTATCATGAGACTGTTACCATAACTCCCCGTGCTTTCCCCTTTGCCTTCCGCAAAGTGAACACTCTGTCCACACACTATGCCATAATCGGCATGGCGTACGTAGTAGACGATTATCCTCTCTATTATGACGCCACCAATGAAGCAGGGCTCAGTATGGCAGGACTAAACTTTCCCGATAACGCCCATTACCCCGATTTTAGGCCGGACAAAGATAATATAGCGCCCTTTGAATTTATTCCCTGGATATTGGGACAGTGCGGCACGGTTGCCGACGCAAGGTTTCTGCTCTCCCGCATAAACCTTATAAATGTCAACTTCAGCAGCACTTTGCCTCTATCTCCGCTCCACTGGATAATTGCGGACAAGAACGAATCCATTGTGGTAGAATCCATGAAAAAAGGGTTAATCATCAGTGAAAATCCCGTAGGTATTCTCACCAATAATCCACCCTTTGATTATCAACTGTTTCAATTAAACAATTATATGTCCCTCTCTGCCGGGCAGGCGCAAAACCATTTCAGCGATAAACTCTCCCTGCGTCCTTACAGCCGCGGCATGGGTGCACTGGGGCTCCCCGGAGATTTATCCTCCCAGTCCCGTTTTATCAGGGCCGCTTTTGCAAAATGTAATTCCCTCTCCGGCGATTCCGAAGCAGAAAGCATCAGCCAGTTTTTTCACATTCTGACCTCCGTGGAACAACAGCGGGGACTTGTGCACATGGGAGAAGACGCTTATGAAATCACTTTATATTCCTCCTGCTGTAACACCGACAAAGGGATTTATTATTATACCACTTATGACAACCGCCAAATCACGGCTGTTGATATGCACAAAGAAAATTTAAACGCAGCACATCTGACGAATTATCCTTTGATCAAAGCCCAACAAATCCGGTATCAGAATTAGCAGATACTATTTGAATATGGAAGTTATCTTTTTTAGCGCATCGGCGGCATCATTCAAATTCTCAACCGCTTCATTTAACTCTTCTGTGTTGATGCCTCCGAGCGTTCTATTCAGTGCTTCCACATCAAACTGCTCCACCTTCCCGGACACAGCCACCCAGTCCACATCCGAAATCGCATTCTCTACTTCTTCCAAAGTCTCTACCACTACCACCCAGTCCACATCACCGACCGCCTCCACAGCGGGCATGACATTGTCCATAACTTCGGATACCCGGCCCCATATATATATTCCACCCACGAGAATAACCACGAAAAGAAAGGCCGGAATTACGCAAAAAACCCGTGTAATTGCCATTGATTTACGCAGTTTTTCCAGTTCTGATTCCATGTTTTCCATAGCCTTATACCTCCTTGCCTTTATTTACTATCATCTTATCACGATTCCCTTAAATTCTCTATACAAATTTTACAATTATTAGACTTTTTTAATGGCAATTTTTAGGTATTTATGATATAATTATGCCACGAAAAGTATTACTTCGGAGGATACCTTATGAAGAAACGAAAGATAACCTTCAATTTTGCATTTCAACTTCTATACCTGTTCACGTTTTTTTTCTGTTTTGTATGGTTTGTTGTCATGCAACTTACCTTGCCGGACGACCGGAACCCGGTTGACTACTTCGTAGAAACCTATAATGACGGCTGGTATTATGTAGAAAAAAACGGCACCCGTACTGCCTTTGAAGTACCGGGCGAATGGGAGATGGAAGCGGGAGATACTGTAGTCTTTGAAAAGACGTTGGCCGAAGACCTTCCCACCGATATGTGGCTTTGTTTTAAAACAAGCAAACAGGATGTGTCCGTCTACATAGACGGCCAATTAAGGGGCAGTTTTTCCACGAAAGATACCAGGCCCTTTGGTATATCCAGTCCAAGTGCCTATTTCTTTGTTGACATAGATTCAGAGGATGCCGGTAAAGTTCTTTCCGTTAAAATTACGGGAGAATCCAGATACAGCGGTATTTTCCGCGATGTCTTATACGGAGATAAAATGGGTATTCTCTTCGAATTGGCATCCAATAAGATTTTTGTTTTGTTGTTGGCGGTTGTCGTTTTGGCACTGGGCATCATCACTATGCTCATCAGTTTCTTCCTTCAGTATAAGATGAAGACGCCGGTACCGTTGGCTTACCTTAGTTGGTGTGCAATATCCGTCTCCGCATGGATTATCAGCCAATCCAGCTTAAGGCAATTTTTCTTCCCCAACATATCCGTCACCTCCTATTTCTCGGATTTTGTTTTACTACTGATTCCGATCCCTTTCGCCATCTATTTTAATACCTTACAAAAATGGCGTTACAAATACCTTTACAGAACGATTGAAATAGCCACTTTCATCAATTTTACCGTTTCGGTAATATTGATTTATTCCAACATAATTGAAATTTCCTCTTTGGATTACAGCATTTACGTGCTTTCTTTTGCTATGGTTTGTGCAATGCTGGGAACCTGTTTTTGGGATATCAAAAAGAAACGTGCTCACGACTACCGCTTTGTTATTATAGGCACGCTGATTTTGGTTTTGTCTGCTCTCTTACAAATTCTGCAGGCAGTGCAGATGCAGATTGTCATCAGTGGCGACATTCTCTGTTTCGGTTTCATTGCCCTGTTATCCATGGCTTCTGCCCAAGCCATTATCGATGTTATGGCTTTGGAAACCGCAAAAAAACAGATGCTTTATGCTAACGAAGCAAAATCCAATTTCCTTGCAAGCATGTCCCACGAAATCCGTACTCCCATCAACGCAGTACTTGGCATTGATGAGATGATCCTCAGCGAAAGTAATGAGGACAAAATTCGTGATTATGCGAAAGATATTCAGACAGCAAGCCGGACCCTGTTAGCCATCATCAATGACATTTTGGATTTCTCGAAAATAGAATCCGGAAAAATGAGTATCGTTCCCATGGAATATGATCTTGCTTCCGTTATTAACGACAGCTGCAACATGATCCGTTCCAAAGCAGACGAAAAGAAACTCATATTCCACACCCTATGTGACACCCATCTTCCCAGCCGTCTGCTGGGCGACGAGGTCCGTATCCGTCAGATTTTTACGAACCTGCTTTCCAATGCTGTGAAATACACAAACAATGGCAGCATTACCTTCTCCGTAACCGGTACCTATACCGATGACGGTGGATTCCTGTTGGAAGCAGCTGTGCGCGATACCGGTATCGGTATCAAAGAAGAAAACATTCCTTACCTCTTTGATTCCTTTAGCCGTGTAGACGATGATGTTACCCACAAAATCGAAGGCAGCGGCCTTGGACTCAGTATTGTGAAGAATCTGATCGATTTGATGGGCGGCGAAGTTAAAGTAGAAAGTGAATACGGAAAAGGTTCTACCTTTACCGTTTTAATCCCCCAGAAGATTCTCTCTGAAACTCCTATCGGTTCCTTTGCCGGTGACTTCAGTACGGAGGATCATCCCGCCACGGAAGATGATTTCATTGCACCCGGTGCAAAAATCCTTGCCGTTGACGATGTGGCAATGAACCTCAAGGTTTTCTGCGGATTGTTGAAAGACACTTTGATTACGATTGATACCGCAACCAGCGGAAAGAGTTGTCTTGCAAAAATGCGTTCTTCCAATTATGATATGATTTTCCTGGATCACATGATGCCGGAAATGGACGGTATTGAAACACTGCGTGAAATGGAAGCCATTGACCCGAATATTACACATAAGACGCCCATTATCATGTTGACTGCCAACGCTATCCTTGGTGCCAAAGAGGAATATCTCCGTCAGGGATTTACCGATTACCTTTCCAAGCCTATCCAGAAAGACAGACTGCTTGCCATGTTAAAGCAGTATTTGCCTGCCGAACTGGTACTCCGCAAGGATAAGAGCCGTGCCGGCGAAAATTCATTCTCGCTGGAGAACATCGCTTTCCTGAATACCGAAATCGGTTTATCCTACCATGCCGGTGATAAAGATTTTTATCTCGAAATCATTAAAGCCTACGAAGAAGACAATCGGCTTGCCCCTCTTCAGAATTACTATGATGAAGAAGATTGGCATAATTACAAAATTCTGGTGCATGCATTGTCCAGTTCCTCCAAAATCATTGGTGCTACGGACCTTGCAAATATGGCAAAACAACTTGAAAATGCAGCTAAGGTGAACAGTACGGACTACATCAAAGCTCATCACCTGGAAATGATGGCCTCCTACCAGGCACTGCTTTCCAACATCCGAACCTATCTGTTACAGGATTCCGGTATGGAGATTCCCAAAACCTCCAATAACTTCCATATCCTGGTGGTAGATGACGATAAAATTAATTTAAAGACAGCGCGTAAGATTTTAAAAGACCATTATCAGGTATCTTGTCTGGAAAGCGGTCAGGAAACCCTGGATTTCCTGGAAGAACAACTCCCCGATATGATTTTGCTGGATATCCACATGCCGGAAATGGACGGTTTTGAAGTATTAAAGGTTGTCAAGTCAAATGAAAGAACCAAAAACATTCCCGTTGTGTTCCTAACTGCCGATACGGATTACGAAACGGAACTCAACGGCTTTAAGGCCGGTGCTTCCGACTATATCCGCAAGCCGTTCATTCCCGATATTATGCTGGAACGTCTCACACGAATCATCGAGAACGACCGTATCCAGCAGACATTGCAAAACGAGGTTGACCGCAGTAACTCCAAGGTGGAAAACCTGTCCTTGCAGGCTATGATGACTTTGGCACAGACTATCGATGCAAAAGATAAGTATACAAAAGGTCACTCCACCCGGGTTGCAAGTTACTCCAAACAATTGGCGCGATACCTTAACCTCTCTGAGGCTGAACAGGAAACCGTCTATTTCATGGGTCTGCTTCACGATATCGGAAAGATTGGTGTTCCCGACTACATCATTACCAAGAACCAAAAACTAACGCCGGAAGAATATGCTATTATTAAAAAACACACCACAACCGGTTATGATATTTTAAAGAACTTTGGTGAAATTCCCAATATCGAACAGGGTGCCAGATGGCATCATGAGCGTATGGATGGTCTCGGATATCCGGATGGACTTAAGGGTGAAGAAATCCCCTTGTCAGTCCGCATTATCAGCGTAGCGGATGCTTACGATGCAATGACTTCCAAGCGAAATTACAGAGATGTCCTGCCTCGCGAATATATCCGTGAAGAACTGGAGCGCGGCAAAGGCGCCCAGTTTGACCCCGATGTTGCTGAGGCAATGCTACAGCTTATGGATGAAATCACTTTTGACATCCTCGATTAATCTAAAAACCCTTTTACACAACTTAAAGAACGGGCTTCCAAGGAAACTTGGAAACCCGTTCTTATTTCTAATCTGCTATTCTTTTATAACTTTTTTCCTTCCATCTGATAATGGTTCTTACCGGATTCTTTCACGCGGTATAATATGTTGTCCGCCTCCGCAAACAATTCCTCATAGGAAGTATTTTCATAACTGTAACAGGCGCCTATGCTAACGGAAATTCTCTGCACCGCATTTTGATAAGATAAATTGTAATCCATCTTGGAAACCAAATCCGCCAACATCTGCTCCAATTTGCTTTCGTGGATTCCGTGCGTGAATATCACAAACTCATCGCCGCCGTACCTGCAATTAACGGCATTTTCACTAAACAACTCGTTCATGGTTCCCGCAAGCATCTTAAGTGCCACATCCCCGCCTGCATGTCCTAAGGTATCGTTAACCGACTTGAAATCATCAAAGTCAATCATGATAAGAGCAATGGGCATCTGTCCTTCCAGATGCTCATATATGGTCGTCAGACGTGCTCTCAAGCCGTCACGGTTATAAATACCGGTCAATGGATCTTTCTCCGCCTTTTCAGCCATTCTCTGCTTTTCTTCCATTTGCTTTTGAACATTAACCAACTTAGCGATGACTTGCTGGGACTTTCCTTCTGCATCCTTTACCTTGTGCAGCAACACCTTATACCACTGTGTACGTCCTTCCTTATCTGTGAGCAGGAATGCCGTTGACTCGGTAACTTCCACATCCTCCACTTCCGCCAAATGTCTGCACATGGAGAGGATTCCCGGATTCAAATTCTCATTGCCGTGCATTTTGATTTCCTTATCAAATCCGAATTTATCTATACTCTTTTGGTCAAATTTCATTAAGTCCGTTTTGAAGTCATATTCGAAAATATACTCATTAACGATATTGGACAGGATTTCGTATCGTTTCATGTCCATTTCATGTTTTCTCGCACTCTTCATTTTTTCCTTGAAAAACGCAAGCGCCACTAATGCAATAAACAGGAAAAACGCGGCTACCGCTACGATACATGCCAGCGGATTGGCCTCTACAAACCGCATCAGGGTAATGGTCTGAGTGGGAGGATCCAAATGTTCCCTGAGCATGACCTGCAGATTCTCTTCCTGGACACCGTAAATACACTTATTACAGATGGAAATCAATCTGGTGTCCACATTTTCGTTGAACGCAAAATACATTCCCGCCATCTCGGAAACCGGAAGCATTGTCACATGGGTACATTCCTGTTCCTTTATATAATAGTCTGCACTGTAGTAGTTCACCACCACATAATCTGCATCCAAATTTTCTACTGCTTTGATTGCATCTGCATAGGTATCGTACTTTTTGGTGATGATACCGCTGGTCTCGCTAAAGGAATTATTTTCGCCCTTAACGCAGGCAAGTTTGCTACCTACCCCTAAATTCATGTCTACCGTTTCATTTTTTACCAGCAGATTCATATAAGTCAAATAATCCTTGGAATAACGAAGTGATTCATCATAACCGGCACTCTTATCGAGTCCTGCCGCCATATCGATTTCGCCCACCAGCAGAGCTGCTGCTACCGCAGAGGAATTGGCAAACGGAATATATTCGAATTCCAATCCGGTACTCTGTGCTATAATCTCGCACAAATCACGGGTTACACCTGCAAACCCATCTTCCGTCTCATATTGGAACGGTGCCAAATCCGTAAGATAACCAACCCTCAAAGTCTTCGTCTCATTTATATATTCGTGCTCCGTCTGCGAGAAGTTTACCTCGTAGTTTTGGATAATGGAAGTACCGGTGCCCAGATTCAGATTTCTCTCCTGTACTTTCATCTTTGACGTCCGTGAAGACTCCCAGCGTTCGTTCCAATCCCCCATAATATCGTCAAAACTTTCGTCGGATTGCCCAAGTGCGGACAAGATAATCCTCTGTGCTTCCGTTCCATCGTCAAACTTCAGATTCGTACTCATCTTCTGATAATCGGAATACTCTGTTGCTTGCGCTATACTATTGGTAAGCAGAACGACATTTTCCATCTCACCGTAGGAATCGGGGTACGGATCTGTTTTTACAATTGATAAAGTTTCCTGATCAAGCGCATATCCTGACTCGTCCAGCATGAAATCAAGAAAGGCCCTTGCCGCTTCCGGATATTTGCTGTTCTTGTTGATTCCTATCGCATAATCCGTGGAAACCGTCATATACTGCCTTCCGGATATTTCATTGGGGAAAGGCATGAATGCAACGGAGTCACCATTCTCTCCTGCGCTCTTAAACTGATACAATGCCCAGGAACCGATTGCCAGCGAAGCAAGTTCACCGCTGTTTAACATACTTTTACTTTTTTCCCAATCGGATTTTGTAGGGTCGCTCTCACAGAGCCCGTTCTCTACAATATCATATAACAATTTATATACCTGATAATGGGTAGACCCCTTCAAAAATGCATCTTTTTCGTATGTAAAATATGTATACTTATACTCGGCACTACCCGTCATCTCGATATAGGAAAACGTATCCCACAGGGACAACGCCCAGGGGTCAGCGTAATTGGTGTAAAACGGAATTGCATCCGTTCTCTCGTCGATGTCTTTCAGCGCCTGTAAAAATTCATCCGGTGTCTTGGGAATCTCTGTCACCCCGGCCTGATAAAAGATATCCTTATTATACAAAATTCCCGACATATAGGCGCAGGACGGAATACCGTATACACTGTTTCCCACTTTTCTTCCGGTATCCAGATAATTATATTTTTCAGAAAGGGCATTGACATCCCCTAAATAGGCATAGTACAGACTCAGATCATTCGTTTCCATATAAGCCGGCACATAGAGTACATCCCCATAATCTCCGGATTCAAATCGATCAACAATCTGCTGCTCAAAATTCGGATAACATGTATATGTCACGTTGACCTTTGGATACTTAGTTTCAAAAGCTGTTATATATTTTTCCATTTGTGCATCAGAAATATTGAAAATAACCTCAATATCGCCCGAGATATCTGTATTCGTTCCCGAAGCCTGCACAGGCATCGCACTACCAAATTGAAGCACTGCGGCCAATATGGTTAATGCAGATACAATTTTCCTGAAAAACTTTCTTCTTACCATATCGTTTTTCCTCTTACCGGGTTTTCTCTTTAACAATAGCAGGTATCCTAACTAAAAATAAATATAGATAGTAATATTATACCATATTATACAAAAAAGTGGGGATTTTTTTAATCATCTCCACTTTTTTGTGCATATTTTACAACATTATTTTATGAATTACACCGGAATCAAAGCTGCCTAAGTCCTTCACACCGGTATACGCCATGACACCCTTTAATTCTTCCGTCATCTCCGCCATACGTTTTGTCACCTCCGCGGCACCTCCCTGCCGGAGAAAAGGTATTAAATGCCCGCCAACACTCACCGCTGTGGCGCCCAGCGCCAAGGCCTTGTAAACATCCATACCGGATGCTATTCCACAGTCAACAAAAACGGGCATCTCCTCCCCCACCGCTTTCACAATGTCCGGCAGCACATACAAAGGCGGCACCGCATAATTCAATCTGCCGCCGTGATGGGATACCACAATTCCTTTCACGCCGATTTCAGCACATTTCACAGCATCCTGTACGCTAAGTACCCCTTTTATAACAAAGGGCAATTTTGTTGCCTCCACATACCGGCGCAAATCCGCAGAAGATTTTACCGCCATCTGCTCACCCACACACACGTCGGGATTTCCCTTCATATCAAACATGTGGTCAATATCCATTCCTACCGCCAGAGCACCGCATTTCTCCCCATGGCGGATTTGATTAAATATCTTTTCCTCGTCCGCATAGGGCTTAATAATGCGAATCGTCTCAGCTCCCGTATCCGTTACCCTTGTGAATTCGTCATTTTCTCCCATTCCAATCCAGTGTACGGCTCCCGCCATTTTGGCACTCTTTGCATAGTCCACCATGGCATCCGGCATGTCCGGGTTGAAGGTTCCCAAGTGAGAAAGTGCCGCTGTCATAATAGGCGTACGGAATTTTTTGCCGTACAGTTCCAGTTCCGTATTGGGAACCACACTGTCCATCAACCGCATTTCCAAAAGCAGACTGTCAAAATATGCTCTTGTAATTTCTTTCGATGATGCAGGATTTGTAATTTTTTCTTTACCCATAAATAATCTTTATCTCCTTTTCTTTCCCATATGTAAACACTGCTTTGGACAAGCATTCACACACAGACCACATTTAATGCACTCCCCGGACACCGATATCTGCTCCGGCAAAAGACCAACCGGACACGCCTTTTGACATGCCATACAAGAAATGCACTCTTCCTTTTCCCAACGGATTTGCACCAGACTGAAACGGTTAAACCAACCATATATGGCTCCGAGTGGACATAGATACTGGCAAAACGGTCTGTATATCTTCACAGACAAAACAATAATCACCAATAAAACCGCCAGTTTCCAGCCAAAAAGGCCCCCTGCCTGATCCGCCAACTGTTCATTTGCCGCCATGAGCGGAATCGCTCCAAAAAAAGTCCCCGAAGGACAAAGGTATTTGCAAAAAGCAGGCACTTTGGCATATCCGCTGAACAAAAATACTGAACCGACTATGACAAGTCCAAACAGTACCACGTATTTTCCATATTTCAAAACGCTGTGAAAAGGCAGATTCTTTCTTTTTTTAAACAAGGGAATCTTGTGCAACAAATCCTGTAAAAGGCCAAACGGACAGAGCCATCCGCATACAAACCTGCCCAATACGCTGCCAAAGACAAAGAAAAAACCAAGCACTGCGAACGGCACCTCAAAATTTTTCCGATTCAAAGCGTTCTGCAAAGCTCCCAGCGGACAGGACGCCACCGCGCCGGGACAGGAATAACAGTTCAGTCCCGGGACACAGGCATATTTTAAGGAACCTTTATAGATTTTGCCGTTCAAATATCCGTACACATAGCCGTTGGTTATGATGGTATATATAATCTGAAAAATTAATCTTACGTTCAACCGATTCCGATGCATTCTAAACATATCATAACCGCCTTTCGGTAAATATCCGTAAACTGCTGTTGAAATGCACCAATCACCAGAAAGAGGATGCCCACGCATACTCCAACCACCCATAAGGGCACTTTTTTCCGCCCCTTTTTCTGTCCTTTGCTGTTCACTTCTCTATTGTCCACTATGTCATTCTCCATCTTTCTCAATACCGGATAGGAGTTCATTAATCAATTCCTCCCATCCTTCCTTTGACTGTGCTCCAAGAACATAACCCAACACTTCGCCTTCGTAAGTAACAAAAAACGACGTAGGTACCCCCTCAATACCACCCACAAGATTGATATATAAAGATTCGTTCAGCAGCATATGGGGATAATCCGCTCCTGTTTCCGCAATCAGTTCTTTCGCATAGTCCACATTTTCCAGGGTATCACCCTCCATCACATCACTGACAATGCCGAGAATCTGAAATTCAGACTTATCGTACTCTGCGGCAATCTCTCCCAAATCCGGCATCTCTGCAAGGCAGGGATTACAGTAAGTCGCCCACACATTAATCATAGTCAGTTTTGAATCTGCCAGACAATCGGAGGTCAAGGTTTCTCCATCCGTTGTCGTAGCGGAAAAAGTTAAGATGTAAGCTTCCTGTTCCTCTGTTTCTGCGGTTTTTGTCTCCGCCGCTTCTATGGTTTCCGTCTCCGTAGGTTGTGTCCCGGACACATTTTCTTCCTCTTTTCCGCAGCCGGTCAAAAGTATACCTATCATTAACAGAACATACACTAATTTCATTTTCATACTTCGTCTCCGCTTTTTTTAATGTTT
>CAYRLN010000004.1:0-19962 GCA_964425065.1 uncultured Lachnospiraceae bacterium
TTACATTACATGATGGGGATTTGTCGGATACATCTTCCATCACCCGTATCATCGCGTTGGTGCAACCGGATGAAATCTACAATTTGGCAGCCCAGTCCCACGTCCAGGTATCTTTTGATGTGCCGGAATATTCCGGTGATGTGGATGCTATCGGAGTACTGCGTATTCTGGAAGCAGTTAGGGTTTTGGGATTGATTGAAAAGACAAAAATATATCAGGCATCTACCTCTGAACTTTACGGAAAGGTGGAAGAGGTTCCCCAGAGGGAGACAACGCCTTTCCATCCCTACAGCCCCTATGCGGTGGCAAAACAGTATGGCTTTTGGATTACCAAGGAGTATCGTGAGGCGTATGGTATGTTTGCGGTAAACGGCATTCTCTTTAACCATGAATCGGAACGCCGGGGGGAGACCTTTGTTACACGGAAAATCACCTTGGCGGCAGGACGTATTGCGGAAGGTTTGCAGGATCATTTGGAACTTGGCAACTTGGATTCCCTGCGTGACTGGGGCTATGCAAAGGACTATGTGGAATGTATGTGGATGATGCTGCAGCATGATGTTCCGGAGGATTTTGTGATTGCAACAGGGCAGCAGCATACAGTCCGTGACTTTACGGAACGTGCTTTCAGGGAAAACGGAATCGAACTTCGCTGGGAAGGTAGTGGAGTGGACGAGAAGGCTTATGACAAAGCAACCGGCAAGATGCTGGTATGTGTAAATCCGGCGTGGTTCAGGCCTACTGATGTGGATAACTTGTGGGGCGATCCCACAAAGGCGAAAACGGTACTTGGTTGGAATCCTCAGAAGACAAGCTATGAGGAACTGGTGTCCATTATGGCGAAACATGACAGGGAGCGCGCAAGAGAAGAGGCCGCTGTGAAAGCAGCAAAAGAGGCAAGAGGTTAAGAAAAATGGAAAAAAGTTCGAAAATATATGTAGCAGGTCACAGGGGAATGGTTGGTTCTGCCATTGTGAGAGCACTTGAAAAAGAAGGATACAGGAATATTATCACAAGAACCCATAAAGAACTGGACCTGTGCAGACAGTCCGATGTAGAAGCCTTTTTTGCTGCAGAAAAACCGGAGTATGTTTTTCTGGCGGCAGCTAAAGTGGGCGGAATTGTGGCAAACTCTGAGGCTCTGGCGGATTTTATGTATGAAAACATGATTATGGAGATGAACGTCATTCATTCCGCATGGAAAAATGGCTGTAAGAAGTTGCTGTTTTTAGGTTCTTCCTGTATTTATCCCAGAATGGCTCCCCAGCCCATGCCGGAAAGTTGTCTGCTTACCTCTGAACTGGAAAAAACAAATGAGGCTTATGCACTTGCCAAAATTTCCGGACTGAAGTATTGTGAGTTTTTAAATAAGCAGTATGGAACAGATTATATTTCTGCAATGCCTACAAACCTTTATGGGCCTAATGACAATTATCATCCTACCCACAGTCATGTGCTGCCGGCGTTAATCCGCAGATTTCATGAAGCAAAAGAGGCGGGGCTTAAGGAAGTGACTTGTTGGGGAACGGGAACACCGCTTAGAGAGTTCTTATATGTAGATGATTTGGCAGATGCATGTCTGTTCCTGATGAATCATTATTCCGGGGACGAAACGGTAAATGTGGGAACGGGAAAAGAACTTTCTATTAAAGAACTTACAGAACTGGTTGCAAAAGTGGTAGGATTTGAAGGTGAAATCAAGTGGGATACCACGAAACCGGATGGAACGCCCAGAAAACTTCTGGATGTTTCAAAACTTGAAAAATTGGGATTTAAGTATAAAGTGGAATTGGAAGAGGGCATTCGCCTTGCTTATGAAGATTTCTTAAATAACCCCATGCGTGCGGAGCGTTAAGGAGATTACAGTATGAACATTATCTTGCTATCCGGTGGTTCGGGAAAGCGACTTTGGCCGTTGTCCAATGATGTGAGGTCAAAGCAATTCATTAAGATTTTCAAAAATGAAGCAAATGAATATGAGTCCATGGTGCAGAGGGTACATCGTCAAATCAGAGAGGTTGATCCTAAGGCGGAGGTAACGATTGCAACGTCTTACACCCAGGTGCCTGCAATCCGTAATCAGGTTGGACAGCAGGTGGGGATTTGTGTAGAGCCTTGCAGAAGAGACACTTTTCCGGCGATTGCTCTGGCCAGTGCTTTCTTGGCGGATGTAAGAGGTGTGTCCGGGGAAGAAGCGGTAATAGTGTGTCCAGTGGATCCTTATGTGGATAAAACATATTTTGAAGCTCTTAAGAAACTGGATGAACTGGCAATGGAGGGAGCGAGTAATCTGACTTTGCTGGGCATGGAGCCCACATATCCCAGTGCAAAATACGGTTACATTATGACGGAGGACAAGTCCGAGGTGGCAAAGGTTGTTGCCTTTAAGGAAAAACCGGACGAGGAAACAGCAAAAAGTTATATTGAGCAGGGAGCACTTTGGAATGGCGGTGTCTTTGCCTTTCAGTTAAAGTATCTGCTTGAAAAAGCGCATGAATTAATTGATTTTACGGATTATCAGGATTTGTTCGATAAGTATGAGACTCTTGAGAAAATCAGCTTCGACTATGCGGTGGTAGAAAAAGAAAGTAATATCCGGGTGCTCAGATATGATGGACCGTGGAAGGATTTAGGAACATGGAATACTTTAACGGAAGCCATGGAGAGCAATGTCGTAGGTAAAGCTATGTATAACGGGGAGTGTGAGAACCTTCACATTATTAATGAACTCAACGTTCCCATTGTATGTATGGGGATGAAAGATGTGGTGGTTGCAGCCAGTGCGGAAGGGATTTTGGTTTCTGACAAAAGACAGTCCAGTTATATCAAGCCTTATGTGGAACAAATTGACCAGCAGATTATGTTTGCGGAAAAAGAGTGGGGAAGTTATCTGGTTGTGGATGTGGAAGAGAATAGTATGACTGTGAAGGTAACACTCAACCCCGGTCATGGAATGAATTATCACAGCCACGAACATCGGGACGAGGTTTGGACGGTTGTAAGCGGAAAGGGCTATGCGGTTCTGGACGGTGAGCGTCGTGAAGTGAAACCCGGCGATGTTATCAGCATGCCGAAAGGCTGTAAGCATACGGTTGTGGCGGAAACGGAATTGAAGATTATGGAAGTTCAGATTGGAAGCGAGATTAGCGTGCAGGATAAAATCCGGTGGGAACTTTAACGAGTTGAAAGTAAACATAAGGAACATATTTCCAGACCTTGGAAATGTGTTCCTTTTTGCATGAGACATTTGCCGAATGAGGTCAGATATGGTAAAGTATAGTTGTAAGGAAACTGTGTGCGTTTTACATAGATGGAGATTTCGATGAAAAAATTTTTGATTAGATTAAGTTGCATAGCGATTTTGGCAGCAGGAGTTTTGGGGATTACCCTTTCCGGTGTTCATGCGCTGGATGAAGAAACTGCAGCATTTGTGGAGGAGGCCAGGGGAGCCCTTAAGGAAATAACCGATGAAAAGGTGGTAATGGCTTTGGTGTACTTAAGTGACGAATATCCCATTCGTCAGGAGCCTTCCTATGACAGCGCGGTGGTTCAGACGGTCCGAAGCGGTCAGCAGGTACAGATTAAAGATGTGTACCTGGATGATAATTACGAAGTGTGGTCCTATGTGACATTTTACTACGGAGAACAGGAACTGGAAGGTTATATCCCCAGAGGGATGCTTGCATGTTCGGATATGGATTTCCTGCTTTGGGAAGATTCTTATGGCATGAACCCGGCAGGCAGAAGTACACTGGCTGAAAATGAAGAAGGGGAATTGGTGTACGCGGATATAGAGGCTTTTCCGGAAAGTTATCAGGAGGCGCTTTTGGCTTTAAAGGAGGCCCATCCGAATTGGACGTTTGTAAAAATGGACACCGGACTTGATTGGGAAAGTGTGATTGCTGCCCAGATGCAGGGCGGAAGAAGTTTGGTGCCAAATTCTTACCCGGAATATATGAAAGAGGGTGTGTATGGGGCCGGCTGGTCTTATGCTTCTGACAATATTTTGGCCTACTATATGGATCCCAGAAATTCCATTCAAGAGTCAACAATCTTTCAGTTTGAACTATTGACTTACAATGATACTTATCATACCTCAGATGCGGTACAGTCATTTTTGGACAGTACTTTTATGAGCGGGAAACCGGCTGGATTTGATATAAGTTATGGCACGATTATATGGGCTCACGGAAGGGAACTGGGTGTCAGTCCTTTCCATTTGGCGGCACGTATCTATCAGGAGCAGGGAGACGGAACTTCAGAACTCATTTCCGGAACCTATGAAGGCCTTAACGGAACTTTGAAAGGATATTACAATTTCTTTAACGTAAAGGCGTCCGGTTCCACAAAAGAAGAAATTATCATCAATGGTTTGACCTATGCGAAAAACGCAATGGATATATACAATCCAACCCAACCGCGCCCCTGGACCGACGCATATTGGTCTATTCAGGGCGGTGCCTATCTGATTTCCTCAAACTATATTTTGAAGGGACAGGATACATTATATCTGCAAAAGTTTAATGTAAATCCCAACAGTGCATATGGAGTTCACAATCACCAGTATATGCAAAATATAGTTGCGCCTACCAGTGAGGGTAAAAACATCAGGAAACTTTATAAGGAGGCGGGTTCCTTAGACAACACCTTTGTCTTTAAGATTCCTGTTTTCGAAAACATGCCCGAAACGGCTGTGCCTTACCCTACCGAGTCTTATGATGTGATTTTAGAGGCTCCCGAGGGATATGAGGATGCCACCATTTATTTGGACGGGGTGGCGTATGAAGCGCAGGAGCGGAACGGAAATTATGTGGTGACTGCGCCGGATGGCAGTGCAAAGACAGCCACAATGTATAAGTACAATGAAAATGGTGTTCCTGTTGGTATGTACTCATGGAGTTTGTCTTACAGTAGCAGTCAGGGAGCGTACACGGTTACTGACTTGCCGGGACTGGAGGATTTGCTGAGTTATCATGGATTTGCAATCCGTATCACCGGAAAATCGGGAATTCGGTTTAAGAGTGGCATATCGACAGAACTGCGCGCTAGTCTTTTGGGAGATGGCGTCGAAGGATATAAATTGAAAGAATATGGAACTCTGGCGATGAAAAATGCCAACTATGGATTGTATCCTCTCGTGAAAGGTGGAACCAAAACCACATTCGGAAAAGCATACGGTTATGATTCGGATGGAACGCTGAAAGACGCGATTTTTGCAACAGTAGGCGGCAGATATCAATATACGTCAGTGTTAACAGGACTGCCGGCTAGTGAGTATGAGCAGAAGTTTGCTTTTAGAGCATATGCAATATTGGAAAAAGACGGTGAGGAATCCATTTTCTATGGACCGGTAGTTGCGAAGAGTATTTATGAATTGGCGGAGATATTACTTGCAAATAACTATTATGAGGAAGGTTCTTCAGCTGATTTGTTCTTGAAACAATTAATAGCTGATGCAGATGCTTTGAAGGAAGAAGAACAAACCGGCAAGGAAGAAGATAAGACCGGTAGCGGAGATGTCAGTGGCGGAGATGTCAGTGGCGGCGATGCGGCTGAAAGTACAGGAAGCGATGTCAGTGGCGGCGATGCCAATTCTAATTAAGGAGTGAAGCATGAAAAACAAATGGATAAAACAAAAATGTATATTGCTTTTATGTGTTTGTGCGGGAACGCTTTGGGGATGTGACGTGGATACGGAACATGCAGTTATCGATCAGGCAAATGCCGGAGCCTCAGAAGTGGAAGAGCAGACATTGGTGGAAAACACCGGCTCTGAGACGGAGGGAGAAACGGAAACTGTGCCGGAGCAGGATGTACCGGAACTTACTGAGCGTCAACAAAAGATGAAAGAGTATGAGATAAAATATGGTACAGATGAATTTACAGTGGAGGACTATGTGACACTGGCAACCCTCTATGGTGAGGAGGGTCTGGTAAAAAAACAGCGGGATTTATTGGAAAAATGCTGGCGTTTGTATCAAGACCAGACAGCTTTTGAATTGTTGCAGTCTGTTACGGTAAATGTATTGGAAGAGAGTGATGATATTCAGGCACAAGTGGCATTGATGTATCAAAATCTGGACATACCGGAGTATCGGAATGAAGCAGTTAACATGCTTTGCAGTGATGAGTGGTTTGCCGTGATGATGCCAAAGTTGTTTGAGGGACGCAGAAATTATTACATGAATGACATGGCTGGCGGCGGAAAACTTGTAGTGGAAGTGGGATATGCTACGGCGAATGCACCCTATAGTAAAATCTGGTATATTGATCAGATGGGAAATGTGGTGTATCTGCAAAAAGATGAGGCGTCCGTTCGAATGATGACGACAGGCTTGTCTGAAGGTCTGTATCACGGCGAATATGAGTCTTGGCTTTGTCTGGCCGAAAAAGGTGATATTTACTATGAATCAGGAATGTTTGTCCGCAATGTAAATGTCGGCGAATATACTGCTAAAGTGTATTTCGGAAAGAAAAAAGTAGATTTATATACCCTGTGGAGCAATAGGGAAGGTATGAAATTTACCACTTACACAGGAGAGTTTAGCAGAGACGGAAAAACACTTTTGGATCAGTCAGAGAGTAAGAAATTAACAGCCTCCAGAGGAGCAAAAGGGGATTCTTACGTTATTTACGCCTATACAAGCGACAAATCCATGTGCCTTTTTGCGACAGGAACGGCAGAGGAAACGATATTTGGCTCTGAACAATTTGGAATCAGTGCGTTACCTGTGTTTACCACATATGAGCCTGTGGAAGAGGAAATGCCGGAAGTACAGATTCGTGTACAGGATGGAAATATAGAATGGTTTGATGGAAGCAACTGGAAGATTGTCGGAGAGTTGGAAGACTTTGTGGCAGCGGATCCGTTTGCGGAGTATACGGAAAACGAGGGCTTTTCGACAGAAGAGGAAAGAGAAAATGCAGAAGTGCCTACTGTTTATGACAGTCAGGGCGCCGGAACCTTGAAGACCCCTACCAGCAGTACGGGAAGTACAGCCGGCAGCGGTACAACGAGTGGAACGACCGGAGGCAGTACAACGACAACGACACCCACGACTCCTACAACGCCCACGACTCCCACAACGCCCACGACTCCCACAACGCCCACAACACCCACGACTCCTACAACGCCTACAACACCCACAACACCGTCCACTCCTTCAACGCCTTCAACGGGAGGAGAGAGTAGTGGAGGTTCGACAGACAGCGATAGTGCAGGTGGAACCACAGGTGGCGATACAAGTAGCGGTGGCTCGAGCGATAGTGATTCGAGTGGTAGTGATTCGAGCGGCAGCGGAGGCGCCGACGGAGATGATATGGATTATTCACCGGATATTTTATAAATGAAAAAACGGTTCGTAAGGGAATGACTTACGAACCGTTTTGGTTTGTTATTTTATTGCAATGCTATTTTCGATAATACGCGATGACTTTCTTAACTGCCTTGATAACATCTTCTATATCTTCATCCTTTAACAGATAATAAAGGGGCAGACTCATAGATTCCTGGTAGTATTTTTCGGCATTGGGGCAAAGTCCTTTCGGATAACCCAGATTTTCGTAATGGGAATGCCAATAAACAGGCAGGTAATGCACCTGAGACTGTACGTTTTCGGCAGCCAGTGCATCGAAGAATTCTCTTCTGGTGCAGGTCAGCATATCCAGGTGCAGTCTTAAAATGTAAAGATGTCTCGTGGTGTCAGACTGCGGAATTTCTTTTTGAATCTGAATCTCGGGAACGTCTGCAAAGGCCTTTTCGTACATGGCTACGATTTCTTTTCTTCTGTCAGAAAAGGCGGGGAGTTTCTCCAACTGGCTGATTAAAAGTGCCGCCTGAAAATCGGTCATGCGGTAGTTGTATCCCAGTTCCACCTGTTCGTTATACCAGGGATCGTCCGTTGCGTGAACCATTTCGTCCTGATTGCGGGTGATACCGTGGGAACGCAGGCGCAGTAGTCTGCGGTAAAGTTGTTCGTCGTTTGTCATGACAGCACCGCCTTCACCGGCAGTAACGGTTTTCACGGGGTGAAAACTGAATGTAGTCATATCTGCAATGCTTCCGACGGGTTCTCCGTTATATTTTGTTCCTATGGAATGAGCGGCATCTTCAATCAGAATCAGGTTGTGTTCCTTACAGATTGCACGGATTTCGTCAAGTTCCACTGCCTGACCGGTAAAGTCTACCGCAACCACCGCCTTGGTTTTGTCTGTAATGCATTTGCGGATGGAATCCGGGGAAATGTTGTAGGTTTCCGGGTTGATATCCGCAAAAACCGGAGTGCCGCCGCAGTAAAGTACGCAGTTGGCGGAAGCAGCGAAGGTGATGGGGCTGACGATAACCTCGTCCCCGGGGCCGATATTTGCGGCCATGGCTGCAATATGAAGGGCAGCGGTGCCGTTGGAAACGGCAACTGCGTATTTTGCATGGGTGATTTCACAGAGTTTTTTCTCTAATTCTGCAATCTTGGGACCGCAGGTGAGTGCACTGCTCTTTAAGGTTTCCACCACGGCATCTATATCATCCTGTTCAATGCATTGTCGTCCATAACTGATTTTGGTTTCTCTGACGGGTTTGCCGCCGAAAATCGCTAATTGTTCCATAGAATGTCCTCCTTGTGAACATAATAGTCCATGAACAATGATGTTCGGAATATTTTAACCAATTATAGCATGAAACAGGTGGAATGCAAAGTTATTTAATGCTATATATAACAAAGTATGCCTTGAAAGAGGAATGCGGAGAATAAGGGAAAATCATGAAGAAAAAGACTATATTTCAAGAATATCCGTTTTGGTGTCTGGCAACAGCAGCATTAATGTTGTTCCAGATTATATGGCACTTTTATATGCATGAGCCTTGGCGTGAGTGGGATGTTACCGTGGAGACGGTGCAGACCATGCTGAAAGAAGGCTTATTTAGCGCGGTTAATCCCATGACGGGGCGTCCTTACACCGCAGGCGTGCCCACCAGATATAAAATATTAGTGTTGCCGTACGTGTACACTGTTATTTGTAAAGTGACCGGAATATCCCCTCAAACGTTGTTGTTTGAAATCGTCCCTACGATAGTGCTTTTAATCAGTTATTTTATCTATAGCAGATGGGCTGTTTTTCTTTTTCACGGTGAAAGAAAAAAGCAGTGCGTTTTTATGATGTTTATTGCCCTTATTTATCATTTTGGCGATTACGCATATGTGACAGATGCTTTTAGGGTGTTCCATATAGGTTATGAGGGAACTTCTATCCGCGCGGCCATTATTATTCCATGGGTTATCCTGGCTTGTTTGAAGAGAAAATGGTGGCAGGTGGCACTTTGTGCTGTGGCGGAAGTGGCTATCGTGTGGACAAACTATGGCCTTGGATACAGTGTTTTGATTGCGGCTCTGTTTATAATTTATTATTTGAGCGGGCGAATCCTTGAGAAAAGGAGGGCGCGCGCATGAAAGAGTTAATTGAGGCAATGAGAGCCGGATGGCAGCAGTATGCAGAGGGTGGCATGTATATAGGTGTCTTTTTTGTGGCACTTTTATTTTTGTGGCTTGTTTGTTACAACAAGTTTTCATTGAACGGTTATAAAGAAAAGAAAGTTTTGTTTGATTATACCTTAATCATCACGATTCTTATATTGTTTCCGGTTTCCGCATTTGTTTTGTTAAAGTACCAGACAACTTTCTTCACATACAGCCAGTTGTTTTTGATGATTCCCATTGCACCGGTAATGGCGTGGGGTGTGACAGAGTTTTTTATGTGGCTTAGAGAATATTTGTTGGCACGAAAGGAAACTCCCGGATTTATAAAGCGTAAGCCGTGGATTTGCGAGGTGGCGATGGTTGCGGTTTTGGCGGCAGTGTTGTGGATGGCAGGTACGCTATCTTTTGCAAACGAGGCTACGGACGCGGCTTCCAACGGGGAGAAGATGCCGGAGGAAGTGTTGCAGGTGCTGCAGGTGCTTCAGAGTGATGAAGATATTGATTTAAGCACAGATGTAATCCTTGCAACGGATGAAATCCTGGAATATGCGCGGGCTTATTCCGGTGATATGAAACTTTTATATGGCAGGGATATGTGGCAGGAAGAATTAAAAGCCTATACTTATGATGTGTATCCGGAGGAACTGGCAGAGTTGCACGAATGGCTGAATACTACGGTACACGGTATGGTTTGGATAGATGCAAACATCACTGTGGATAAGGCTTTTGAAATTTTGGAGAACTGCGAGTGCACAGTGCTGGTTCTGACAAAAGGTCAAGTTGAGGAAGAAGAATTGAAAAGAGCTTTGGAAAATAGTAGCTTTTTGCAGGTGGCAGAGGCACAAGATTATGTGATTCTAAAGAGATAAGCAGGTAAGGTGGAAAAAATATGACTCAGGCGGATAAGATAAGCGTCATTATTCCGATGCATAACGGTGGAAAGTACATTGAGGAAACGGTTTCGAGTGTTATGAATCAGACCTATGCAAATTGGGAATTGCTGTTGGTAGATGACTGTTCCTCCGATAACACTTTGGAAGTAGTGAATAATATCATTGAGAAGGCGGAAAGCAATCCGGGTATGGCCGGGAAAATACAAGTGATTCCCCTAAAAGAGAACGGCGGTGCGGCGGTGGCCCGCAATACAGGCCTTGTAAAGTCGACGGGCAGATTTGTGACATATCTGGATGCGGACGATTTGTGGAAAGAGGATAAGCTTGAAAGACAGATTGGGCACATGGCTGACACCGGAGCGGCTTTTTCCTTTACGGGATACGAATTTGCGGATGAAAACGGAAAAGGAACAGGAAAAGTTGTGAGAGTTCCGAAAACCATTGATTATAAACAGGCTTTGCAGAATACGACTATTTTTACCTCTACGGTTATGTTTGATACAACGCAGATTCCGCGGGAAGAACTGGCTATGCCGGTGATGAAGAGTGAAGATACGGCTCTTTGGTTCAAAATATTGCGTCAGGGTCATTTGGCGTACGGACTGGATGAAAATCTGGTGGCATACCGGAGGGCCGGAAAGAGTTTGTCCTCCAATAAATTGGAAGCGCTTCGCAGAATATGGAATTTATATAGAAAGGCAGAGCATCTGTCTGTCCCTTACAGCATGTATAATTTCTTCTTCTGGGCGGTGAGGGCCGTAAAACGAAGAATATAGTAAATTCATGAAAATTATGATATAATATTTCAATTACCATTCGACACATAAGGAGAAAGAGACAGTGAAAAAACTGGAATCATTTAAGCGCCTTATATTGCTGTGTATGTCAGCCGTATGTTTAGGCGTCCAGATCTTAATATATGCATACTATTGGTATAACCATTTCTTTCCGTACGTAAAAAGTAATCTTCCTTTTTGGGAGAAGGGACATTATTTGATTATCGTTATTTACGCGGTGTTAATGTTCTTTTTCTACAATATGTACGGTGGCACGCGTGTGGGATATAAGAAGAATGCCGAGGTTATTTTTTCCCAGGTGTTTGCCACAATCGTTGTGGACATTATTACTTATGCGCAATTGTCTCTGATGATGATGGAACTTTACAATGTGCAGATGTATACCGGTATGATCCTTTTACAGGCGCTATGGATTATGGGATGGACTACGGTGTCAGGCTTTATTTATAAAAATGTATTTCCGCCCCGCAAGTTGCTTTTGGTTCATGGCGACAGACCTATTGATGGCATTTTGGATAAGTTTGCAAGCCGGAAGGACAAGTTTGAAGTATGCAAATGTATGAACATCAGTGCCGGTGTGGATGCGGTAAATGCAGAGGCGCTGGAGCGTTATGATGCGGTGGTTTTGTGGGATATCAGTACGGAAGACAGAAACAAAATTATGAAGTTTTGTTATGGACAGTCTATCCGTCTCTATATTATGCCAAAGATTTCCGATGTAATCATGAAGGGCGCCGAAGAATTACACTTGTTTGACACCCCTTTATTTCTTACAAGGGAATATGTACTTACTATTGAGCAACGTTTTGTCAAGAGATGCATTGACCTTATCTGCTCGCTGATTTTGTTTGTGATTGCTTCTCCGTTTATGCTTCTCACAGCCTTAATGGTAAAATTGTATGATGGCGGTCCGGTACTGTATAAGCAGGTCCGTTGTACCGTAGGCGGACGTGAGTTTCATATTTTAAAATTCAGAAGTATGCGCGTGGATGCGGAAAAGGACGGGGTGGCAAGACTTGCATCCAAAGGGGATTCCCGTATTACTCCGGTGGGCCGTTTTATCCGTAAGGTCAGACTGGACGAGCTGCCGCAGCTCATCAATATCATCCGGGGAGATATGTCCTTTATCGGACCCAGACCGGAGAGACCTGAGATTATTGCGCAATACAAAGAAGAAATGCCTGAGTTTGAGTTCCGTATGAAGGTAAAGGCAGGACTTGCCGGTTACGCCCAGGTTTACGGAAAATATAATACAACACCTTATGATAAGCTGAAATTGGATTTGGCATACATTGAGAATTATTCGATATGGTTGGATCTGAAATTGATGTTGCTTACCTTAAAAGTCCTTTTATGGCCGGACAGCACGGAGGGTGTTGAGTCCAATCAGGTGACTGCGATGAAAAAATAGGAGGTGCACCTATGTGGGAATGGAATTATGCCAAAGAACCCTTTGACATGAAACTGCTGGTGTTGCGATTGATGAAGAATATAAGGATACCGGTTATAGCCGCTCTTTTGGGAGCGGCTATTATCGGTGGAGGTTATTTTTTGATAGGAACCCTTTTTGGTGGACCGGATATGTATGAAGCCACCAGCACCTATTATGTAGAATATGCCACCGATCCTCAGACGGGAAATGAGTATACTTACATTAATTATGCGTCTTGGGATACATGGATTAAGTCAGACTACTTTGTTGATATGATTTGGTCGGAGGCGTTAGAGAGCGGACTTGATGCGGAAAAGTATGGTATCGAAAAACAGGATTTGCCCTCTTTTCTTGCGGCAGATCTTCCCAGCGACCTGCGTATGCCTACCAGTACGGTGAAAACAGAAAACGAAGAACTCACCGGGATATTGGTTTCGGCGGTTGAAAAGTCCTTTCTTACTTTTGCAAACGCGCAGAAAGAAATTGACGCCATTAAAGTGGTGGATACCACACAGGTGTCCTTGGTGGATAAAGACATCCGGACGCTCCGTGCCTGCATACTGGGGGCGGTTTTGAGCGTATTTTTTACTCTTGTCATTATGCTGCTGTCTTTCATTGCGGATGATGGGGTTTATTTACCGCAGACGTTTGCATGCCGGTATGGAATACCGGCCTTGGGTGCGGTGACCGGTTATGGAGAGGATTTAAAACTGCAAAAGGGAACCATGGAAAACATCGGTTACCGGTTTAGCAATTGCAAGACGATAGCCGTTACTTCGGTGGAAGAAGAGACGGATTTGAGAGCGGTTGCCTCTCTTTTGGCAAAGCAGCAGGAAACGGATAAGGAATATATTTGTATCCCCGCAATTTTGCAAGTGCCGGAGGCGGGGGAAAAACTTCGTGAAACCGATGGAATCCTTCTGTTGGTGAAAGCCGGCGCGTGCAATGGCAAACAGATTGAAAAGACCCTTCATCAGTTGAAAATACAGGACTGCAAAGTGGAAGGTGTATTGCTGACCGATGCAGATGAAAAATTGATTAACGCATATGAGAGGACAGGATATCGGGGGAAAGACAGATGACCATGCAGTTGTTGGTAGCGGCAATGAATACAGAGCCGCTTAAGTTGGCGGAGGAGATGCAAATTGACAGCGATGCTATTGTTGTCAATCAGACAGACCGGTATGCCTATGAGGAAGTAGACTATAAAGGACATAAAATCAGATTTTTTTCCATGGCTGAGAGAGGTGTGGGGCTGAGCAGAACCCATGCTTTGCTCCGTGCGGAAGCGGATATCAGTTTGTTCGCGGATGAAGATATTGTGTATGTTCCCGGTTATGAAAAAATGGTGTTGGATGCTTTTGCGGAGCATCCGGAGGCGGACATGCTGTTGTTTAACGTGCAGGCAATGCCCGGGCGGGAAACATATCATATTTCGGAATTCGGAAAAGTGCGTTCTTATAACTGCGGAAGATATCCGACGTACAGCATGGCGGTAAAAACCCGGGCCGTGCATAAAAGGAATATTACGTTCTCTTTGCTTTTCGGCGGTGGTGCTAAATACAGCAACGGGGAAGACAGTTTGTTTATCCAGGAATGTATCAAAAAGGGAATGAAGGTATATAAGGTGCCGGTGCAGATTGGTGCGGAGAGAGAGCGGGAATCCACCTGGTTTAAAGGGTTTAATGAGAAATTCTTCTTCGACAGGGGTGTGCTCTATCAGCATTTGTACGGAGTATTGAAAAAGCCTATGGCTTTCCGTTTTTTGTTGAAACATAAGGGTAAGGCCTTTGACGAGATTTCCATGAAAGAGGCGTGGAAAATTATGTGCAGGGGAATGAAGGAGGCAACAAAGTAATGGCGTTTCCTATGTTCAGTATTATTGTAGTGTCCTTGAATGCGGGAGAAAAACTGCTGGAAACGATTGAGAGCATCCGGGAGCAGACTTTTACCGACTATGAAGTGGTGGTAAAGGATGGCGGTTCAAAGGATGGAAGTATCGAGCGGTTAAAACAAAAGATGCTTGGCTTTGATACGGAGATGAGGAAACGGCTCCGGATCTATGAGGAAAAGGACAGTAGTATTTATGATGGTATGAATCAGGCGGTGGAAAAAGCAGAAGGAAACTATCTGTACTTTTTAAACTGTGGTGATTATTTTTATGATGAGCGGGTGCTGGAAGATGTTGCGGAAAAAATCCGGGCGGATAAAAAAGGTGCTTTGATTTTTTACGGTGATATTTATGATGCCCTTCGGGGAAATGTGGTAGCGTCAAATCCAAAGATAAACGGATTCGCCTGTTACCGGTATGTGCCCTGTCACCAGGCTTGTTTTTATGACAGAAAGCTGTTTGAAAAGCGCGGGTATGAACCGAAATACCGCGTGAGGGCAGACTATGAACACTTCTTATATAGCTTTTATAAAGAGAAGGCGAAACCTGCTTATGTTTCTGTGGTGATAGCCTCTTATGAAGGCGGCGGATTTTCGGAAACAGAGGAAAACCGTAAGAGGTCAGCCGCGGAGCACAAAGAGATTACAAAATGTTATATGAGTCTACCTGCCCGTTTTTGCTATCGTGGGGCGTTGGTGTTAACGCTTGCTCCCCTTAGGACAAAAATGGCGGAAAGTCCGAAGATGGCAGGGGTGTATAACAAGTTTAAGGATATGATTTACGGCAAGAAATAATTTGGAGTAACCGAAAATGGCAGTGTATTTAACGTTGGCGGTACTGGTAATCGTACTTGGAATGCTGGTAAACAACCGTGATTATGTAAAACTGCATATTATGCCGAGACAAAATGAATTTTTGCCCGGGAAGAAGATGACGAGGCAGCAAGCGTTCAACATCGTGGCGATGGTGGCAATTTTTGCTTTGCTTGCAGGCGTTTCCGCCTGCCGTATTGCGGTTGGAAATGACTACTGGGTTTATCGTTTTCAGTTCAACCTTATTATGCAGGGGCGTCACGTATCCTACGAGCCCGGATTTAATTTGGTGGTATGGATTATCCAGTCGTTGTTTGGATATGACAATTATCTTCCGGTGTTTGGCTTTTTTTCGATTGCTACCTGTTTCTTTTTGGTGAAGGCACTTTATGACCAGGCGGAAGTAATGTGGGCAAGTGTTTTCTTGCTTATGACAGGGGGATATTATTTCTCCAGTTTGAATTCGGTCAGATATTATTTTGTTCTGGCAATTGCACTTTATGCAATGAAGTATGTTCTGCAAAAAAGGTATCTGATTTTCATTGCATGGATTGTGTTTGCAGCTTTTTTTCATAAATCTATTTTAGTGGTTATTCCCATTTATCTGTTTGCGCATTGGCTCTCGCAGAGGGAAATCAAAAAGTGGATGTATGTGGTTGCGGGTGTGTTCCTGACAAGCCTGATTGTACTTAAGGATGTGTATAGGGAAATTATTTTCTTTTTCTATCCTTTTTATGAGGGTTCGGCTTTTGACACGGTGGATATTTCATATACGAATATTGCGAAGTGCGCAGGAACGTTATTTTTATGCTTTTTGTATTATAAGACAGCAATCAGGGACAACATGCAAAACAGGTTCTATTTCTTTTTGAATTTGGCGGGGGCTGCAGTGTATACTTTTGGCTCCTTTATACCGGAGGTGTCCAGAATCGGCTATTATCTGATTGTGACGCAGATTTTTCTCCTTCCCGGTATTTTGAGCCGTATTGAAAACAAAAAGTGGCGGAACTTTTGGACAGCATGCGTGGTAACAGCGTTTATCGGATATTTTGCATTGTTCCTGTATTCGGCATATGATATCGATATTCGATTGTTGCCGTATTTGAACTGGATTTTTGATTGATGAGGATGACGGGATGAGAATTCTTTGGGTGTGTAACATTGTGCTGCCGGTGGTGGCAAAACATCTGAATATGGAAGTGAGTAATAAAGAGGGATGGCTTACAGGACTTTCACAGCAGATTTTGCAAAAGAGGGAGAGCAATGAAATAGAATTGGCAGTGGCATGTCCGATATCAGGTGAAACACCTAAGTTCAAATGTGAGGTACCTGCCGGTGACTCTGTTCTGTTAAGTTATGGGTTTGTTGAAGACACTTCTCATCCTGAGAAATATTCGGAAGAATTGGAAGGTCAGATTAAAGAAATTATTGATGATTTCAAACCGGATGTGGTGCACTGTTTCGGAACAGAATTCGCACATACTCTGGCTGTTTCAAAGGTGTGCCCCAAAGAAAAAGTATTGGTTGGCATTCAGGGACTCTGTAAACTTTATGCGGAGGCTTATCTGGCGGATTTGCCGGAGAATGTAATTAATCGTGTAACTTTGAGGGACTATTTGAAGAAGGACAGCATTTTACGGCAAAAAGAAAAATTTATCGCTCGCGGAAGGCGGGAAGTTGAAGTGCTTTTGGGCGTGGGAAATGTAACGGGTCGAACCTGGATAGACAGGGCATTTTCACAGGAATGTAATGAAAGATTAAAATATTACTTCATGAATGAGACTTTGAGAAGTAATTTTTATGAGGGAAAATGGGAACAGGAATCTTGTGAAAAATACAGCTTGTTTTTAAGTCAGGGAGATTATCCTATTAAAGGGCTTCACTATATGCTGAAGGCCATGCCGGAAATTTTAAGGCAGTATCCGCAGGCAAAGGTTTATGTGGCTGGAAACAGTATTGTCAGGTATGGCAATTTTAAGGAGAGATTGAAGGTATCTTCATACGGAAAATATATTATGAAGCTCATAAAAGATTATCATTTGGAAGATAAGGTGGTCTTTTTGGGCAGACTGAATGAACTGGAAATGAAAGAACAGCTTTTAAAAAGCAACGTGTTCGTATGCCCCTCCGTAATAGAAAATTCACCCAATTCCTTGGGGGAGGCAATGTTGCTCGGAGTTCCGTGTGTAACGGCTATGGTGGGCGGCATTAAGTCTATTTTTACGGAAGGTGTGGACGGCATCGGTTATCCGGGTTATGGGGCAGAGACGTATCAGGCTGTGACGGATAAAGAGACTGCCCAGGCCTTAGAACTGGCTGAAGCGGTTTGCAAAATGTTCTCGGATGAAGAAAAAATGAAGAAGTATACGGACTCGGCACGGGAACATGCGAAAAGTACCCATGATGGGCTGAAAAACTATGAACGCTTGGTTGAGATTTATAAAGAGATGGCAGGAAATTAAAAAATGAAAGTGACATTTGTATCCAATTATATCAATCATCATCAAATTCCCTTTAGTAATGCCATGTACAAAATGCTGGGAGAGGATTACAGGTTTATCCAAATGGAAACTATGGAGGAAGAAAGAATCCGCATGGGATGGAGCGCGGATGTGGCGGCCCTTGGCTACGTGATGCTTGGATACGAGGAACCGGAAATGTGCCGCAAACGGATTATGGATAGCGATGTGGTTATATGGGGTGGTTTTGAGGATGAAACCTACTTGAAACCGCGATTGGAAGCCGGCAAGCCGGTTATCCGTTACAGCGAAAGGCTGTATAAGGACGGACAATGGAAGGCGATTTCGCCGAGAGGGCTTCGAAAAAAGTATAACGATCATACCAAATACCGCAAGGGGCAGGTGTATTTGCTTTGTTCGGGTGCTTATGTCTCTTCGGATTTTCATATTGTGAGAGCCTATCCGGGGAAAATGTTAAAATGGGGATATTTTCCGGAAACAAAACACTACGATGTGGATAAGCTGATGGCGGGGAAGAGCGGAGCGGACGGAGATTCTAAGAAAGAGATTTTGTGGGCGGCCCGGTTTATTGATTGGAAGCATCCGGAGATGGTAATTAATCTGGCAGAAAAGTTAGCAGCAGAGCGTGATGATTTCCACATCACCATGATTGGTGGCGGAGAGCTTGAAACTGCTGTCGGGCAGATGATAAAAGAAAAGGGCTTGCAGAATGTGGTGACTTTGGCGGGATATAAGTCCCCTGAGGAAGTTCGTGAATGCATGGAGCATGCGGATATATATTTGATTACCAGCGACCGCCGGGAAGGCTGGGGTGCTGTGGCAAACGAGGCGATGAACAGCGGATGCGCGTTGGTATCCAATCATATGATTGGGGCGGCACCGTATCTGATAAATCAGGGCGAAAATGGTTTTATGTACAGTGACGGTAATCTGAAAGAACTGAAAAATGTAGTGACGGTTTTGCTGGAGGACGATGAATTCCGGAAAAGGATGGGAAGAGCTGCTTATGATACGATTGTATCGGAGTGGAATGCAGAAGTTGCAGCCGAGCGGCTTATGAGTATTGCTGAGGATATTTTACAGGGGAAATGTGTGGAGTATAAATGGCAGAGCGGTCCGGGTAGTGAGGCTGTGGTTTTAAAGGAAACCAAAAAGGTTCCCGGCAAACTTTAAAAGTTGAGGATATGAGATGAGCAAGGAAAGACCCTTAGTCAGTGTGATTATACCAATCTATAATATAAAAGAATACCTGGAACGCTGTGTGCTCTCGGTTTGCCGTCAGACCTATGACAACCTGGAAATTATTCTGGTGGACGATGGTTCCACGGACGGAACCGGTGAACTTTGCGACAGACTGGCAGAGCAGGATGGAAGGATCCGGGTGTTTCACAAGGAGAACGGCGGTTCATCTACAGCCAGAAATTTGGGGATTGCGAAGGCTGCCGGAGAATACTACGGTTTTGTTGACAGTGACGATTATATCTCGGAAAACATGTATGAACTTTTGGTAAAGGCGCTGCTGGATAACGGGGCGGAAATTGCTCAGGTTGGCAGAGATGAAATGGATGAAGACGGAAATTTGCTTCCAAGCATATGCATTCCTCCGGAAAAAGAAGAATTTATCTCTGCAGTGGATTTTATAAGAGAACTGCTAATGCATCGGGGTGATTGCTCTTTTTGTACTAAGTTGGTTTCGGCAAAACTTTTTGCAAACAGAGAATTTCCGGTAGGAGAATTGAACGAGGATTTCAACCTGTTGATGCATATGTTGCAGGAAGTAAAGGGAGTAGTTTCTCTGCCGGAACAGACCTATCATGTATTTTATCGCATGAATAGTAATACGCGGAAAAAAGATAAGGAGGCATTTTCAAGAGTTTACGGTGACAACGTAAATAACGCCGATATGGCGCTGAAACTGGTAACCTCCATGGACGGAATCGACGAAACACGCAAGAAGGATATGATTAAGATTGCAGAACGTTTTGGATTGTTTCAGCGAATGGATTATTTGCTCCATATTCCCATTTCCAAGATGACGAAAGAGAATGAGCAATACAAAGCGGTTTGCAAATATGTGAGAAAACATTGTCCGGCCGGAATAGTGAATCCTTATCTGACCATAAAAAATAAAGTATATCTTATTCTTTTTGCCATATCCCCGAAGGGAATCCGGGTGGTGCACAG
>CAYRLN010000005.1:0-18461 GCA_964425065.1 uncultured Lachnospiraceae bacterium
ATTACGAGACCGGGCTGAGAAAAATTGGCGGTATCCTGGCAGACGGCGCAGACGTGGGCTGTGGCTCTGTTATCAATCCGGGCACGGTTATCGGCAAGAATACCTCCGTATATCCCCTTACTGCCCTTCGCGGTGTGTATCCCTCCAATTGTATTGTAAAAGATACAAAGACAGTAGTGGAAAGAGTGTAAGTAGGAAATAAAAGACGAACCTAAGATAAAATTTAAATATACAAGGAGAAAAGAATATGAATTTTATTAAAGTAAACAATTATGATGAACTTAGCTGCAAGGCAGCAGCACTTATCTGCGCACAGGTGGTTATGAAACCCAATTGTGTTCTTGGCTTGGCAACAGGCTCTTCACCTCTGGGCACTTACGCAAAAATGATTGAAAAATATGAAAATGGTGAAGTTGATTTTTCTAAAGTTTCTTCCATCAATCTGGATGAGTATGTAGGTTTGGACGGAAGCAATGATCAGAGTTACCGTTACTTTATGAATACAAATCTGTTTACAAAGATTAACATTGATATCAATAAGACAAATGTTCCCAACGGTTGTGCGGCAGACATTCAGAAAGAGTGTGAGGCATATGATGCGTTGATTGCACAGTCCGGCGGCATTGATTTGCAGCTTCTTGGTATCGGTCTTGACGGTCATATCGGTTTCAATGAGCCCGATACATACTTCGAAAAGGCTACGCATATGGTAGACCTTGATCCTTCTACCATTGAAGCAAATGCCCGTTTCTTTGCATCAGAAGCAGATGTGCCCAGAAAAGCAGTTACCATGGGTATGGGCGGTATCATGAGTGCGAAGAAAGTTCTTTTGATTGCGAACGGCAAGAACAAGAAGGAAATCGTAGAGAAAGCATTCTTCGGACCTATCACTCCCGAAGTTCCTGCTTCCATCTTGCAGTTGCATCCTGATTTGACAGTAATTTACAGCGAAAACTAAAACAGAATAGAATGAATTTTACGTAAGATAAGGTTGACTTGGCAAGGTTCAAGTCAACCTTTTTTTATGAAAGCGAGAAAGGAAAATAGTATGTGTGGAATTATAGGTTTTTGTGGCTATTTAGATGCAAAAAAAGAGTTGATTAAAGGACTTGCGGAACTGGAATACCGCGGTTATGACAGCGCGGGAATAGCCTGTTTCACAGAGAAGGGTATTGAAGTGGTGAAATCGGTGGGTAAGGTAGCCGGTCTGGAAAACAAGTTGCCTGCAAAACTGGAATCCGGATGCGGCATCGGGCACACAAGATGGGCCACCCACGGCGGTGTTTCCGAGGTGAATGCCCACCCTCACCGGTGTGGAAATGTGACCTTAATCCATAACGGTATTATTGAGAATTATCATGAATTGGCGGAGAGGCTTAAGATCACGGGCAGAATCCCTGTATCACAGACCGATACGGAAATTGCAGCCATGCTTCTGGATTCGTTATATAAAGGGGATGCACTGGAAGCGCTTAGGGGAGCAGTTGACCGATTGGAAGGAGCTTACGCGTTTTGTATTATGTTTGCCGACCAAAAGGATGTTATTTATTGTATCCGCAAGGGAAGTCCCTTGGTGTGCTGCTCGTCGGAAGAGGGCTCCGTGGTTGCGTCGGATATGGTAGCACTGCTTCGGTACTCCAAAGAATATTTTGTACTGCCGGAATTTCAGGTGGCAAAGGTTACTAAAAATGCAATTACGGTAACGGATTTAGAGGGCAATGCGGTAAGTCCGGTAATGCTGAGCATCAACTGGGATATGTCTGCCGCCCAGAAAAACGGCTTTAAGCATTATATGTTAAAGGAAATCCATGAACAGCCGGAGGCAATCCGGAGAACTCTTGCACCCCGGGTAAAGAAGGGGGAATATACTCTGCCCGATTTTTCGGAGGATGGATTGAACGATGAATTGTTCTTAAATACCAATCGCATTATCATCACCGCCTGCGGTACCGCAATGCATGCGGGAATGATGGGACGGATTCTGATGGAAAGGCTGCTTCGCCTTCCGGTCAATGTGGAGGTGGCTTCGGAGTTTCGCTATGGGGACCCGATTTTGGATGAGAAGTCACTGGTGATACTGGTCTCCCAGTCCGGCGAGACGGCGGATACATTGGCGGCACTCCGATTGGCAAAGGAAAAAGGGGCAAAGACACTTTCTGTTGTCAATGTAAAGGGTTCTTCCATCGCCAGGGAGTCGGACTACGTACTGTATACCCATGCTGGCCCGGAAATTGCGGTGGCCAGTACTAAGGCATATACGGCCCAGCTCACGGCATTTTACCTGTTGGCGCTCCGTTTTGCCTATGTAATGGGCAAACTGACAGCAGAAGAAACTTCAGGCTATATGAAGGGCTTAATGGAAGTGGGAAATCTGATGGAAAAGGTGTTGGAACAGAAGGATAAAATGAAAGAATTAAGTAAACGCCTGACCCCTGCACAGAACTTATTTTTCATCGGAAGAAGTCTGGATTATGCATTGTCCTGCGAGGGCTCCATTAAATTGAAGGAAATTACTTACATTCATTCTGAGGCCTATGCGGCAGGGGAATTAAAGCATGGCACGTTGTCGCTGATTACCGGGGGCGTACCTGTGATTGCCCTGGCAACCCAATCCGACGTATTTGCCAAGATGATTTCCAATGTGAAAGAAGTGCGGGCAAGAGGAGCCATGGTAATTTTGATTACCAAGGAAGGAAATCCGGCGGTAGTGGAAAACGGTATTTGTGATGAACATCTGGTGATTCCTGCCGGTGATGATGTATTTGCACCGTTTACGGCGGCGATTATTTTACAGTTGCTGGCATATTATACATCTTCTTATCGCGGACTGGATGTGGATCAGCCCAGAAATCTGGCGAAATCCGTGACTGTGGAATAGAAAAGGAAAAGGAGCGGGGTCCAATGGACATTTCCGTTTAAATGGAGTAAAATCATAGTATAAACTATGAGGTATTACGGGAGGAAAAAGATATGGATGAACAAATGAGGAAGCCCGGTGCGGGAATCGGCATATTAGGATTTCTGCTGACGTTTTTAATGATAGCCGCCCTGTTTGCGGATGGCTTGCTTTTGGGCTTGAAAACCACCATTTTTAGTGGCTCGGACATGGTGGATGTGCTGAAAAATGCCAATCTTTTCGAAACGGTTACAGAGGTGGTGGTGTCGGAAATTACTGCCGCTACAGGAAATGATATGGTGAGTGATATGGCAGAAACGTTGTTTTCGGAAGAGGTTCTTGCGGAAGTGACGGAGAATGTGACAGAGGCCATTAAGAACGATGAAGAGGTAGACCTTTCCGGTATGAAGGATGTCTGTATGGAGGAAATGAAAGCCGCATCTGACGGAATGGTGGAGAAGGTTATTGGGGAAATTGAGGCAACAGGCGGAGAAATCAATGCAGAGACATTGGCAGGTAACGCTACAATACAAGCGATTCAGGACCGGTATGGAGTCGATGTTTCCACCATTGTGCTGGAATATATGGAAGAAAACTATGGTACCACCTCCATCAGTGTGGAAGAGGTAGACCTGGAAGCGGTAAAGACAGAGGCACAGACTACCATGGAAGAGGTAGTGATGCCTGTCATGGAAGAGGCAGTGGATGAGTATATCGTGGAAGTGAACCGGGTGGTAAACGAACAAATCAGGACAATCACCAAGGAATATGACATTTCCGGTATGCTTATCGCCATCGAGAAGTCCATTGCTACTTTGGTAAATGTAATTATGATACTCAGCATTGCCGCCGGAGTATTGTTGGTTCTGGAAATCCTACTCTATTTAAAATATATCAACCGGGCATTTAGAAATATTGGCATTGCAACTGTAATATCCGGCGCTTTTACCGCCATTTCAGGTGGAGCGGTTATTATGTTAAAGAGTTTGTTTGCAAACTTTTTGGGCGGTACCGGTGATAAAGCGGAGCAGGTTATCGTGAATTTTATCGATAGTAATATCTCTGCAATCGGTTATCGGATTTTGTTGATTGGTGGTATTTATATTGTGGTGGCAGTTGTATGTTTTGTACTTGCCGGAATCGTTAAGAAAAAGTAAGAAGAAATGAGAGAGGGTGCTGTTTTTTGCAGCGCCCTTTTTAAACGTTTCGGAGGCATGGTCCCGTTGCACTGTCCTTTCGTTTGTGATACAATAATGAAGAGTGCGGTCAATGAAAAGTAAGCGTGAAAAATGTAATATAGAAGTAGGCAGTGGTAGCCTATAAATTTTTATTAAAGATAAGGGGACGATGAAAATGAATATAGGATACATTGGTTCTTCAAGAGAGATGATTAATGCTTTGAAATGTTGGGAAAACCATGATGTTTGCATATGGTTTTGTGACTCTACAAAAGAATCAAAGGAATTGGATTTACTGAGTGAAAGGTTGGAAATACCGCTCTTTTATATTGATAAAGAACAACAGATTATAGAACAGATGGAAAATTTTGAACCCAAATTAGATTACTTTGTTGTTTATAAAACAGGAATTATTTTTCATAAAAGACTTCTTGAAGCTTTTTCTTTTTTTAACTTTCATCCCGGTAGTTTACTTACGAACAGGGGCGGTTATCCGTTAGTCTGGACGGTTTTGTTAGGCGAAAAGCAAGCTACAATGAGTTTACACAAAATAAGTGAGGATATAGATGCGGGTCCATTGATTTGGGAAGAGGATATTCCTGTTTGTGAGGATGATACTCCTCAATGTTTAGAGAAATATTTGGAACAAAAAATACCACATATGTTAGATAAAATTGACCTTTATAGAGAAGGAAAATGCGAAGCGAGAATTATAAAAAATGGTAAATATCGGCGGAAAATAGAAAAAAAGGATTATACGATTGATTTTGAGAATGACAGTCTGCGTGTTATGCAACAGAAAATAAGCAGCCAGCGAGGGTATAGTGGTGCAGTCCTTGTATACAATGATCAAGAGTTTCGATGTGTTTCCGTTGAAATAATGAGCGAATTGCCTGATGGAGGCGATTCGGGGAATAATGTGCTCTTTCTTAAAAAAAATGGGGATTGGTATTGTTTTTCAATACGAACTCCATAATGTAAAGAATGATACATTTATTTATAAAAGAAGGATAAGGTCAGGAGTGGGAAAAGATAATGAGCAGCGTAACTAGGGGTAGCATAGCTATCATTACCGCTAGAGGCGGAAGTAAACGAATTCCGAGAAAGAATGTAAAGGAATTTTGTGGAAAACCAATTTTGTTTTATTCGATAGAAGCAGCATTAGAAAGTGGTTGTTTTGATGAAGTTATGGTTTCGACTGATGACGAAGAAATTGCGTTGTTGGCACAAAAGGCAGGGGCCAAGGTGCCTTTTTTACGAAGTGAAAAAAGCGCAGGAGATTTTGCGACAACAGCAGATGTAGTGGAGGAAGTGTTGGAAGAATATAAAAAACTGGGGAAAAGCTTTGAGTATGCATGTGTTTTGTATCCCACGGCGCCGTTTGTGACGGGAGAAAAATTAAGAAAGGCGATGGAATTTTTAAAGGAAAAGAAGGCAGATTCCGTATTGCCTATTGTACAGTTTTCTTTCCCACCACAGCGTGCTTTTATTTGTAAGAATGGTAAAATAAAATTTGCAAATGAGCAGTTTGCAAAAACCCGTTCGCAGGATTTAGAACCTATGTATCATGATTGCGGTCAGTTCTGTTGTTTTGCGACAGAGTCTTTTGAGAAAAACCATACGCTGGTAACGGATAATACTTTGGGGCTTGTCTGTCCGGAGTCGGAGGTGCAGGACATTGATACCTTTGAGGACTGGCATCTTGCAGAATTAAAATATTCTATGATGAAGGAGAAAAAATATGGCATTTCGGATTAAAAACAGAGAAATCGGGCCGGGAAATCCTGCCTATATTATTGCGGAGATGTCTGCCAATCATGCGGGTAGTTTAGCACACGCCAAGGAGATTATTTGGGCAGCGAAGGAAGCGGGAGCTGACTGTATTAAGATACAGACTTACACTGCAGATACTATAACCATGAACTGTGACAATGAATATTTCAGAATAAAATCCGGTCCATGGCAGAAGGAGAATACGCTCTATAAACTTTATGGAAAGGCAAACACTCCATGGGAATGGCACAAAGAATTGAAGGACGAGGCAGAGCGGGCAGGAATCGATTTCTTCTCCACACCCTTTGATTTTACGGCAGTAGATTTTTTGGAAGAACTGGGAGTGGAGTTTTATAAAATTGCCTCCCCGGAAATGGTAGACATTCCGTTGATTAAGTATGTGGCATCCAAGGGAAAGCCTATAATAATGTCTACCGGAATGTCAACTATTGGAGAAATAGAACTGGCGGTGGACGCGGTGCGCAGTCAGGGAAATGAGCAACTGGCACTGCTTCGCTGTGCAACGGCCTATCCGGCTATTACAGACCAGATGAATCTGGCCACTTTGAAAAACATGGCGGAAACCTTTCATTTGCCGGTCGGATTGTCTGACCACTCCAAAGGAGCCATCGGAGCGATAACGGCGGTTCTCATGGGAGGATCTATTATTGAAAAACACTTTTGTATCAGCAGGGAAATTGAAAGTCCGGATTCTTTCTTTTCCATGAATAAGGAAGAATTTGCGGCAATGGTTTCGGATATCCGTCAGGCGGAAAAGGCGGTGGGACATGTTCAGTATGGTCCCATGAAGCAGGAAGAAAATAATCTTGTGAACCGAAAATCTATTTTTTGCAGCGCACCTATTAAAAAGGGTGAGCGGTTTACGGCGGAAAATGTGCGGGTTATCAGACCGGGATATGGCTTGGAGCCCAAATATTATGAAAGATTAATTGGCAGTGTGGCCCTTTGTGATATTGAGTACGGTACTCCCATTGCCTTGGGAATGTTTGGAGAGAAGTGAGGATGATAGGAATACGCGTGGACGTCAATCGTGAGATTGCAACAGGACACATCAAAAGGGATATTGCCATTGCATTATGTTTAAGACAAATGCGGGAAGAGTGTCTCTTTTTGTCTGCGGATGAAAATTGTCTGCCCTATTTGGAAGAACATGGTTTTCAGAGCGTTATTCTTGGCAGTGACTGGCGGGAATTGGACGGGGAACTGGAGAAGCTTCGAACGGTAATCAAAGAGTATAAGATTACAAGTCTACTGGTTGACAGTTATATGGTTACAGAACACAATATGACGTGTTTAAAAGAAATGACAAAGGTTACTTATTTCGATGAATTGTATAAATTGGGTTATGGATGCCAGCAATTAATTAACGGTGTTTTGATGCCACCGGATTACTCCATGGCTTCCGGAAGGGCTCTGCTTGGCCCGAATTATATATCTCTTAGGCAGGAATTTACCAATCTTCCGGCAAAAAGTATCCGGCCACGTATTGAGAGGATTTTGATTACCAGTGGAGGCACGGATAATTATCATTTCTGCAAAGAGTTTTTAGATTTCTTTTTGGAAAAGCCGCAGTGGAAAAATGTGACAGTTATGGTTGCTGTTGGAGGACTTAGCGTAGATAAAGAGAATCTAAAGCAGCAATATGGAAACAATGGCAGAGTGGAATTACACATTGATACTTCGCGGATGGCGGAACTTTTACAGGATGCGGACTACGTTGTGACGGCCGGAGGTACCACACTTTATGAAGTATGTGCGGTGGGGGTTGCAGCTTCCAGTTTTGCAATCGGTGACAATCAGGTGGAGAATGCAAAAGTCTTTCATCAAAAGGATTTGGTTTCTTATGCGGGAGATTTTCGCGAGACACCGATGCAGACGCTGGAAACTATATTGGCACAAATGGAAGAAACTAAGACGGAAACGTTTCGCCGGGAAAAGGCGTCAATGCTTCAGAAGATTGTGGATGGAAAAGGTGCCCTGAGAATTGCAGAGGCACTGATTAATATAAAATAATATGAAATGCCGCAGCGGCGGCAGAACGAGGAGAAACGTGAAAGAACGAATTTATGTTTGCCATACATTTTATCATATTTATGTGTCTTTCCTAAAGGAGATAAATCTGCCACCGGAAAGAAGAGGAAAGGCTACCTTAGTTATCAGCCATATGTCTACGGATTTCGGGGATTTCCCTGAGCGGGTAAGGCAGGCGGGTTTCTTTGAAGAAGTGGTTGATTTTGATGAGAAACACGAGAGATGTTTTCCGGAACTGGCAAAATACCGTAAGAAAGAAAATAACTTTGTGAAGAGTACAATTAACAGAATTATTTTCACAAAGAAGTTTGCCAAGTTGGAAGCACCTTATGTGCCGGTAGACTTTAAACAGTATCGGGACATATACGTATTTTGCGATTCCGATCCCATTGGATTTTATTTAAATGCAAAGAAAATTCCGTATCATGCAGTGGAAGATGGATTGAACTGTCTTCACAACGGCGATTTGGCCCATTTGGATAACATGAACCATTTTAAAATCAAGGCTTTTCTATCACAGAAATTGAATTTAATTTTCATTCAGAACGGTTATGGAAAATACTGTCTGGATATGGAAGTCAATGATATTTCGGCGATAGCCATTCCTTTTGAAAAATATGTAGAGGTTCCCAGAAAGAAATTGGTGGATAATCTTAGCGCTGAAGATAAGGAATTGCTTCTTAAAGTATTCGTTCCTGATATAGAACAGTTGAAAGAAGCCATCAAAGACGAAAATGTGCGAACAGCGTTGATTTTGACAGAACCTCTTTGTACATTAGATGTAAGAAAGAAAATATTTGAAGATATCATATCCCGTTACGAGAAGGAATATATGCTCATTTTTAAGCCCCATCCGAGGGATGAGTTGGATTATAGGAAAGAATTCCCGGGGTATGTGGTCATAGATAAGGTTGTTCCCATGGAAATGCTGAATTTCATAGAAGGTTGTAGTATGGATTTGGCAGTTGGTGTATTTACGGAGTTGGGAGCATTGGACTTCGCGAAGGAAAAAGTACGGTTGGGCGCAGATTTTATGGATGCTTATGAAGCACCGGAGATTCACAGATTTCCGGATTTGACGAAAGGCAAGTTTTAGAGAGGATTTATGTTATGAAACTGAGTGTGATTGTGCCGGTGTACAATATGGCAGCAGACGGAAAACTGGAATATTGTCTGGATTCTCTGCTTGGACAAACTATTTCCGATTACGAAGTGATTGCAGTAAATGATGCTTCCACGGATAATTCATGGGAGATTCTGCAACAATATCAGAGCCGTTTTCCGGACAAACTGATTATACATTCCCTGCCGGAAAACCTTCGCCAGGGTGGCGCAAAAAACAAGGGACTTTCCATTAGCCGTGGTGAGTTCATAGGATTCGTGGACAGCGACGATTGGGTGTCTGCGGATTGTTTTGAAAAGCTTTTGAAAAAGGCAGATGAGACCGGGGCCGATGTGGTAGCCTGTGACTTCTGTTATGTATATGAGCACACTATGGAACCGACGGAGAGAGTGGCATGTAATCTTTTGGAACAGGTGGGAGAACTGACCCATGAAAAAAAGGTTTCCCTGTTTTTGCATCCGGGAGCTTTGGTGACGAAAATATATAGAAGAGAACTTTTCTTTGATGAGCCCTTTGCTTTTCCGGAGCATATGTTTTTTGAAGACAATGCCACCGGTGTTGAATTGCTCCGCAGGGCAAAACATTTTGAGTATATACCGGAGCCCATGTACTTTTATTATCAGCACAATGCTTCTACCGTCCATGTGATTACCGTTGAACGTTGCAAAGACAGGCTGGAAGCGATGCGTATTATGTACCGCTATGCAGTGGAAAAAGGGTATTTGGAAGAGTTTCATGATGAACTCGAGTACAAGTTTACCAACCTGTTTTACCAGAATACGTTGTTTTCCTACATGCAGGGGTCAAAAAGAACGGACATGAAGTTTATCCGTGAAATGGGACGGGAGATGAAAGCACATTTTCCGGCGTTTCAGGTAAATCCCTATTACGTGAAACAGGTGCATCCGGAAGAAAAGAAATTGATGAAGCTGCAGCAACGCTCCACGACCTTGTTTGTGTTATATTACAGGGCGTTGTATTTCTACAGAAATATGAGAAAGAAATTAAAAAAATAGTTTGAGAAGGAAGAGACGGAAATGATTTTATCGGGACATCAGCCGAATTACTGGCCTTATCCGGGCTTGATTGGGAAAATAATGTTATCAGACTGCTTTGTCTATGTGACAAAAGTACAATTTGAAAAAAAGAGCTGGCAAAAGCGTAATAGAATCCGTACCAAAGAGGGATGGAATTATCTGCAAGTGCCTACAATCACAAAGGGAAAATTTGACCAGAATATATGTGATGTGGAAATTGACAATACCACGGATTGGCGCGAGAAAACCATGAAGACCATCCAGTTGCTTTATGGAAAAGCCCCCTTTTATAAGGACTATGAAGAATTTCTTCGGGACACATACAGCAGGGAGTGGACTTATTTGTCTGAATTGAATATTCACATTATGAATTTCATTTTAGACCATCTCGGGTCGGAGACGAAGATTTATTATGATAAAGACTATGAATTCCAGGGCGCAAAGACGGCTATGCTTGTAGATATGTGTAAACAGATAGGCTGTGATACATATCTCTCAAATCTGGGTAGTTCCGCGTATGTGCAAATACCTGAGTTTACACAGGCCGGTCTGCATCATCAGTATATTAATTATAATGGAACAACGTACAGACAGCAGTTTGGCGGATTTGAACCGGGACTGTCGATTTTGGATATGCTGATGAATTGCGGAAGGGAAAGAACCAGGGAAATACTACTGGATCGTTCCCTCTATGATTTCAGTGAAATAGACAAAAATTTAGACTAGTAATGTACTTATGGGAGAACAGGTATGGAGAAAACACTGACAGAGAAAAAGGGAAAGTTCTGTCTTGATAAAAAAGCATTGGAATATATTATTCCCATCATTCATTTTTTGCTGACATTTATATTGGAGAGAAAATGTTTTGTTTTCTCGGGTAATTGGGATTTTGTCAATGAGATACCGAGAAATGATTATATCTCAGATACAGCGGAAATGGTAATTGTATATATCCTTTCTAAAATTTGTGCAGCAATTATCATAATTCTTTTATGGAAACTGATTTTTGGTGTTATCAATCGTCGCATTACGAAATCTATCGTAATACTTTTTGGTGTCATATATTTGTTGGGGCTTATTGTCGGCTTGTTCCTATATCCCACTTATTTTTCTTTATCCATAGATAATTTCACGAACTATGCTATGGCAATCCGGTTTTTGCCGACCTATTGGCAGTCCGTATATACGGGGGTAATCTATGGGGGATGTATGATGATTATACCGCATCCGTTTGGTATTTTTGCATTTCAATGGATGGCGTTTGTTGCAGTTGTAGCATATGTTTATGCAGGCGTTGAGCGTCTCTTTTCCGGCAAAAATGTGAAGTATTTGACTTTGTTGTTGTTTTTGCTTCCGGAAACCTATTATATGGTGTTCGATGCATATAGGAACAATTATTATGCAATGTTGTGCCTGTTTTACTTTGCGTATCTCATTTTTACCCTTAGAGACAGGGAGAAGCAATGCAAGACAGGAGAAATGGTCGCAATTAGTTTATTGTCAGCATTTCTCATGGTCTGGAGAAGTGAAGGAATTTTGATAGGAGCGGGCGGAATGCTGATATTGCTTTTTGCCTATAAAGCAGACCGAAAGAAGGCGGCTTCGCTGTTGCTGGTATGTATAGGTGCTTTTTTGGCCTTAAATGCCATACAGGGAATCGGTGCGAAAAAGTATTACGGACAAGATTACATGATTGTGAATACGACGGATGTGTTGTGCAGTATCTTTAATGATCCCAATGCTAATTTGACGTATGAGGGAGCAGAGGAAGATTTAGCGGCAATTGAGGCGGTTGTTCCGGTTCAGGTATTAAAGGAAGCAGGTATGACCGGATACCGCAATTATAACTGGACGTCCGGACGTCCCAATTTTAATCAGACTTTGGCAGATGATGAGACGGCTGACAGATATATGTCGGCATACTATCGTATCATATTCAATAACGTACAAGGTTATTTGAATGTGCAGATCAATTCATTTTTCGGGGCAATGCAAATTGATGCAAGGCATATTACGTATTCTTATACGGGTGAAAACCTTACCAATCTGGAAGCTTTTGATTATTACAGATGGCAGTTGGGAAACAATGACTTCAGAGATACATTTCGGACCATTGATTGGGAAAGCAATAAGGTGCGTCAGTTTATGTACTCTGTGGAATCCTGGTTTATAACAGTCTGGAGAGAATTGTGGTCAAGTACAGGAATCAATGTACTGTTACATTCTTGTGCAATCATAGCGGATGTGGTTCTGTTAGTAGTGGAATTGATTCAATTCTTTATTTATAAAGAGAAAAAAAGTATGGAGTATATCATATATTTCCTTGTTTTGCTTGGAGAAACCGCCGCGATAGTTTTATTTATGCCGGTAGGTAGGGCGGCGTATTTGTATCCGGTGCTGTATGTAAGTTATTTTGTGATATATTTCTATATCTTAGAGCATACGGGAAAGAAAAAAGAGGTTGATGTTTCAACGGACTAATAACGAAAAGTGGGGCAGAGAATGAAAAATAAAATTTTACTTTTTATTCCTATGTATAACTGCGAGAAGCAAATCACAAGAGTCTTGGGACAACTGACAGATGAGGTATGCAGTTATTTAAGCGAAGTGATTATAGTGAATAACAGGAGTACGGATAATGGTGAGACGGTAGTCCAAAATTACCTGGAGCAAACGGATTTACCCGTAAAGGTTAATTTGCTGAGAAATGATAATAATTATGGCCTTGGGGGCTCTCACAAGGTTGCATTCCAATATGCAATGGATCATGGGTTTGATTATGTGATTCTTTTGCATGGGGATGATCAGGGTGATATTTCAAACATTTTACCGTATCTGAAAAATGGCGAATATGAGAATTATGATTGCTTCCTGGGTGCCCGTTTTATGAAGGGTTCACAACTTCAGGGGTATTCCGGATTCAGGACCTTCGGAAACCGTGTATATGACCTTCTTTTTACGATAGGTTGCGGTTACAAGGTTTACGATTTGGGTTCGGGACTTAATATGTATAAAGTAGATATCCTGAAGGACAAATTCTACATAAAGTACAAAGACAATCTTGTATTTAACTACTGTATGGTTATGGGGTCCGCCTATTACAAGCACAAAGTCAAATTCTTTCCGATTATTTGGAGAGAGGACGACCAGGTCTCAAATGTGAAGATGGTGAATCAGGCTATTACGGTATTGAAGTTACTTGGAAAATTTGTTGTCAACAAAAAGAAGTTTGTGGAAGCTGAGCTTAGAGATACAGTGATTGAAGCTTATACTGCGCAGATTATTTATACAAATAAATAGTTACAGGTGGATATTCGTGAGAAAAGGCAAGTTAGGGTACATTTTTTTAAACGTGATTGTAATATTGGCGACAGCGGTATTGTTTATACTTGAGTATAGGAATGTAGGGGAGATTTTTCAAAAGGTAAGTCTGCCACACATACTGATTTTGCTATTGGCTGTGATTTTAGTACACAGTGTAAAGGCAGGAAGGCTGTACTTGATTTTGTACGGGACAGAAGTTGATTTCATTTCCTATCTGAAGATTTATTGCAAAACCACACCGGTCAGTGTTGTGTTTCCTTTTAAAACGGGCGAATTTTTCAGAATGTATTGCCATGGAAAGCAGCAGGGCAGTTTACTAAAAGGTGTAGTAATCATTTTACTTGACCGGTTTATGGATACTTTTGCACTGGTAACAACAATCTTTTTGGCATGGATGTTTAACGGTGGACATATTGCAACCCTTGTCTATGTACTGTTAGCTTTTCTGGCTTTTGTGTTGCTTTTGTATTTTGTTTTTCCCGGAGTGTACAAGTTTTGGAAAAAATATACTTTGCGGGCCAAAGCGACAAAACACAGATTGGCAGTGTTGAAAATGCTTGACACCTTGGATATGATTTATCGGGAGATTACAAACGTATCCGTGGGAAGAGGACTTATTTTATATTGTTTGTCTTTGATTGCATGGGGTGTGGAAATCGGCAGCATAGCGGTTTTGTGTGGGTTATCCCAAAAAGGGGAATTGACACAAACCATAACGGATTACCTGATGGCGGCGATGGGTGGTGCACAGTCGGTGGAATTACGGCAATTTGTTTTTGTCAGTGTGATTTTGATGGTGTCCATTTATATCATTGTCAAGACAGTGGAATTTATGGGTGAAAGAAGGGCTACAGATGATAATAGTAATTTATGATGATACCGGAAAAAAAAGTGAAGTAATTGCGGATATTATAGGGGATAAAGGCTTTGCAGACGTGGTGGTTAAAAAACGTCGTCTGGAAGAGTACTACAAAGATGAGATTCAGAAAATCTATCCGGATGTCATTTGGAAAAAGGTTCACTATTTCTTTGAATATGCAGATATAGTGAAGGAAGTGGAGTTATATAGGGGTAATGACGTGAAAGTAATGCACTGTTTCTCCAACTATTTGATTTCAGACAGTGAGAAAGCGGCACTTTCATTTAAAAAATTGTCTTATGTGGACGAACCCTTCGGAGTACTTGACGGTAACAGGGCGGTTGCGGCCATGTTCCCCGACGCCGGCAGTTATCTGGCATTTTGCAAAAGTGTTGTTTCGGGTCAAAGGCCTTGGGATTTGGCGAGGGATATGGACGAGAGCTTCGAGATAGAAGGTCTGGTTGACATTGGAATAATCGGCAACTTTATTCAGTGCATTACGGGAAATTTTGATTCCAGATATTTTAATTCATTGAAAGGCAATGAATATACACTTGTGAAAAGCTCCGCAAATAAAAAGAAGATTAAAGCGGAGTATAATTTCTATCATTTATTGCCGGAAAATATGAAGTTTTGGTTTATAATGCCCTTTGATTACAAGGAAACAGAAGAAAGGGCAAGTTATACTATGGAACGGCTTCACATGGCGGACCTTGCCGTGAAGTGGGTGCATGGTTCCATGGACGAAGCGGAATTTGAATGTCTTATGGACAAATATTTCTTTTTTTTCAAGAGCAGGCATGTCAGGGAGTGTACAAAGGCGGAGTATCAGAAGTGTGCGGATTCTTTGTATGTTGGTAAGGTAAATGACAGAATTGCACTTTTGAAGCAGCTTCCCGAATACCAAAAGATTAAAACGGTTCTGGAAGCCTGCGGAGACACCGATATTGACAATTTGGTTGCAAAATATTTCTCTTTGAAGGAAAAAATAGAATCAAAAAACAATTATCCGTGCCGGCAAGTAATCGGGCATGGTGACCCCTGTTTTGCAAATGCTTTATACAATAAATCCACCAAGACCCTGAAATTTATCGACCCCAAGGGAGCGGACACAGAGGAGGAACTTTGGACAAATCCTTATTATGATGTTGCAAAACTGAGTCATTCTGTCTGCGGCAGATACGATTTCTTTAACAATGCCCTTTTTGACATAAAGGTTGACACAACATTTTCGTATGACCTGGAGATTCCTTTTGATAATTCAAAGTATGTTGAAATATTTAAGAGAAAAGTTCTGGAAAATGGGTTTGACTATCTTTCCGTGAGAATTTATGAGGTATCTCTGTTTTTGTCGATGCTGCCTTTGCATATCGACAATCCGCATAAAGTGTTGGGATTTATTTTAAATGCAAAAAAAATGCTGGAGGAGATAGAGAAGGATGTTTAAAGACTACTCATTTGTTTTTGATATAGACGGGACATTGTGTCCGATTAAGAAAAAAGAAGAAAAGTATGAAGATTTGGTTCCCTTTCCGGATATGGTTGAAAAACTGAAATATTACAAAGAAAACGGGGCGAAAATTATTCTTTATACATCGAGAAATATGAATTCATATAATGGGAACATCGGTCTTATTAACAAGCACACGGCGTCGGTTCTTTCCACATGGCTGGAAAAATGGGAAATTCCTTATGATGAAATTGTGTATGGAAAGGTATGGCCGGGACACAAGGGATTTTATGTGGATGACAGAACGATAAGACCGGATGAATTTTTAAAGTATTCCCCGGAGGAACTGGAAAATATTTGTACCGGTTCAAGATGCGATTCAAAACAATAGTATGAGGAAATGGCAATGAACAATAAGTTAGATATAGTGATAACAATGGGGGGATTGGGGTCCCGTTTCCGTAAAATGGGCTACACAGTTCCCAAGTATATGATAGAGGCAAAAGGGAAAACACTGTTTGAGTGGTCTATGATAAGTCTGGAAGGCTATAAGGAGCAGGTGAATCAGTATGTATTCATTGCCATGCGGGATGAAAACTGTGATGTGGAAGAGTTCATTGGTAAGAAATGCGAAGAATTGGGATTGTCAAATTACCACGTAATCATTTTGGATTATCTCACGGACGGTCAGGCAACAACGGCAATGATGGCACAAAAATATTGGAATCCGGAAAACGGACTGCTGATTTATAACATTGACACATATGTGGAAGCCGGCGAAATGAACAGTGGAGAACTGAAAGGAGACGGTTTTATTCCCTGCTTTCAGGCGGAAGGCGACCATTGGAGTTTTGTCCGGTTGGATGAGAGCGGTAAAGTGGTAGAGATTAAGGAAAAGAAGAGGATTTCCAATTACTGTACCTTGGGCGCTTATTATTTCAGGGCTTGTGGTTTGTATAAGGAACTGTACGAAGAATATTACAGCCAAACGAGGGAATTGGTTAACGGCGAGAAATATGTGGCTCCCTTGTATGATTATTTACTCTCAAAAGGCGGAGAAATCTTTATATCGGATGTGGCACCGGAGCGGGTTCATGTTTTGGGAACCCCGGAGGAACTGCAAGCGTTTTTGAATGAATAGTTTTAGAAGGAGTAGTCGGATTTGAAAAAATTAATCAGTCAGGCGTTTCGCTTTGTGGGACTTAGCGGTGTGGGGTGGATTTTGGATTTTTGCACCTACACCCTGCTTGGATTTGTGTCCGTAAATTTATTTCTTAATAACATGGTCAGTTCCTGGGTCGGGGTCACGTTTGTTTTCTTTTTTGCAACGAGAAAGGTTTTTCAAAACAACAGCAAAATTCCGCTGAAGTGGAAGTATTTTATTTATTTGTTGTACCAGTGTATATTAATCTTTTTCAGTTCGAAAGTGTTGAGCGGGATAGATGCTTATATAGTGAACAACATAGACGTGGATTTCATACTGGAATTTTCGGCTATAATATCGAAAATACTGGTTACACCCATCACTATGGTTTTAAATTTCTTTGTGATGAAAGGTATCATTGAGAAGTTGTAGCATTTCGGGAAGAGAGAAGTGATTTATATGTGGAGATACATTTATTTAATTGCAACCAATTTATTTGGATTTTTGCGTATGATTTTAGACATGAGAAAGATGGCAAAGGACGAAAACTGCTCCCTGGAAGAGCGGTATAAATATCTGCAATCCACCGTAAAATTTATGCAGGAAAAAGGATTTACCCGTACCGAGGTTTTTGGGGTGGAAAATTTGCCGGAGGATGGCGGGTATGTGATGTATCCCAATCATCAGGGAAAATATGATGCCTTTGGCATCGTGTGGGTGCATGACAAACCTTGCACGGTGGTCATGGACAAGGCGAAATCTTACGCTCTCTTTATCAAACAGGTGATTGATATGCTTGAGGGAAAACGTCTCGACAAGGAAGATGTAAAACAGTCCTTTGGCATTATCATGGAAGTGGCGGAGGAAGTAAAGCAGGGAAAACGCTATATTATCTTTCCGGAAGGAGAATATGATAAGGATAAAAAGAATTCCTTATGGGAGTTCAAGGCAGGTTGTTTTAAAACTTCCCTAAAATCGAAAACACCAATTGTGCCGGTGACGCTTATTGACACTTACAAAGCGTGGAATTCTTCGATTTGGGGAACGGTGACGACACAGGTCCATTTCCTGAAACCGATTTCTTACGAGGAATATAAGGGAATGAAGACAAATGAGATTGCTGCGCTTGTGAAGGCGAGAATCCAGGAAAAAATAGATGAACTTATAGCGCCACAGTTGAGTATATAGTTATCAAAAAGGAGCATTGTAATGCAGAAAGAAACACTGAAGATTCTGGAAATCGATCCGTATCTGACTCCTTTTGAGTCGGATTTGAATCTCCGCATGGACAATTTTGAGAAAAAAAAGCAGGAACTTTTAAAGGAAGGCGAAAGCCTGGTGGATTTTTCCAACGGATATAAATATTTCGGGTTTCATCGCACCAAGCGCGGTTGGGTTTACAGGGAGTGGGCGCCGGCGGCAGAGGCGATGTACCTGACCGGGGATTTTAATAACTGGGATATTACCGGATGTCCTATGAAAGCATTGGACGGTGGTGTTTTTGAGGTGGAATTGGACGGCGAAAATGCCTTGCAAACCGGTCAGAAGGTGCAGACGGTTGTAATACACAACGGTCAGCAGCTCCGCAGAATCCCTCTTTACGCGACCCGCGTGGTGCAGGATCC
>CAYRLN010000006.1:0-18352 GCA_964425065.1 uncultured Lachnospiraceae bacterium
CTCGCCGCCGCAGCCTGCGATGGAAAATACCATTACTGCAGCTAAAAGTAAGCTTAAAAGTTTCTTTTTCATTGTTTGTCCTCCTTAAATCTATCTCTAATCCGGGCTCTTGCCGGATTTAGGATCATATTTTACTCGCCTGTGATACCTGCCCTGTCAATACTTTCCACGAAGTATCTCTGGAGTATGAAATACATAATCAGCAAAGGTAAGATACCGATTGCCGTTGCCGCCATACGGACGGATTCGTTCAGCGAAGTTGCCGTGTCGCCGACCGTTGCCAGCGTGTAGAAACTGGAATCGAAGTTCTTAAGCTGGATTACCAGATTCGTCCAAATACTCTTACTTGTCAATCCGCGGACATAAAGTTCCGTCAGATAGGATTCATTCCAGTACCATACGAAGGAGAAAAGGGCCACCGTCAAAACCGCCGGTCCCGCGGAAGGAACCGCAATCTTCAAAAAGGATTTAAAATATCCCGCTCCGTCAATTTTGGCTGCTTCAATCAGTACCTTAGGCACTTGTTTGAAGAACTGGTAGAATATCAATATGAATATCGGCGAATTTAGCCCGTTTCCGAACAATGCCGGTAATACAAAGGCCCACAACGTTCCCAAGATTTTCGTATCGTTGTAAAGAACGTACGTAGGAATCATAGTTACCTGTTCCGGCAGAATGTAGGAAAAAATAAGTAATCCCATAAGTAACCCTCTGCCTTTGAACTTAAAGTTTGCAAATCCATATCCTACAAGCATACATACAACGATGTTGCACAATGTAGGAAGTCCTGCAATCAGGATACCCTTTAAAAGGGAAGGGAAGAAATCCATACTCTTTGCCGCATCTATGTAGTTTTGCAGATACAGTGTGCTGGGAAGCCACTTAACAGAGGAATCCAGCAAATCTTCCCTGTTCATAAAACTGGTGCTGAACATATAAAGGATAGGATAGAGGTACACGAAACCGATACAAATCAACAATCCGTAAACTACAAGCTGCTTACCGGCGCCTTCTTTTTCTTTTGTTCCGAAGATAAATCTGTGAATTTTTTCCTTCGTCAATTTTTGGCTAATAGTCGCTTTCACCGCTGTAAGTCCGGTATTTGCGCTGGTTTCTGAGTTTTTCGATTTTCTTGGCATTTCGCTTACTCCTCCTTTCCACTTTTCTGATATTTCTTGCTTCTTTCTTCAGCATGCGTTTTCTACGTTTTACCTGTCTGTCATATACATCCTTCTTGGAACCCAAAAGCAGGAAGAACAGAAGTACAATCAATGTGACAATCAGGGAGTACATCCATGCCATTGCGGAAGCATATCCATATCCTCTCTCTTTGGTACCGGAGAACATTGCCGTCTCAATCATATTAATCAGCTCATTCTGCTCGTTACTGGATAAGAAGATTACGGAGTAAACCGCGTTCAACAAAATCATGGGCTTGATGGTGGGAAGGGTAATCTTCCAGAAGCATTCCCAGCCTCCGCCACCGTCAATTTTGGCCGCTTCGTAAAGAGCGGGGTCAATCTTTTGAAGTGCAGACAGGAAAATCAAAATCTGTACTCCGGAATACCAAAGTATCATAATCATGTTGGAGAAAATCTCTCCCACCGATTCCGCTACCGAGTAGGGAAGGAACATGTCAAAGGCAGATACAATCGACTGTATATTCATGGAGGGGATGCTTGCTGCGCCCTCATCCACCAGCATGTTCATAACCGGTCCGCTGACGATGATTACGGGAAGGAAGAAAATCAGTCGGAAGAATCCTTTAAATCTGATTTTCCCATTCAGCATGATTGCAATCATCAGGGCGAACACTACGATAATCGGCACCTGCACAATTGTCTGCCACAGATACGTAACTATCTGCTGGGGGAACTGGGGATCTTCCAGCCATATCTGAGTAAAGTTTCCGGTTCCCACATAGGTATATACTGTTTTCAGCGGTGTGATTCTGATATTGAACCACATATAGTAAAACGACTGGGCAAGGGGATAAAGCATAAACAAAACCACACCTATCAGCCAGGGAGAGATGAATGCCCAACCCGCCAGCGCTTGTCTTTTTTCCAATTTGCCAAGTTTACCTTTTGGCCTTTTTGCTTTCTTTTCTTTGCTCATTTATTCAACCACCTTGTAGGACATTCCCGGAATCGTATGACCGTCAGCCGTCACTTCGTTTTCTGTGTAATTTAAGTAAATCTGAACACCGTTGTCATAGGTTACGACTGTGATTCCGTTTTCTCTGATTTCATGACCTATGATAAATGCCCCTTCCACCTTGGCATTTACTTCTTTCAGTTCCTCTGCATAAGCGATAATGGTATCTTTGTAAACGCTGTACTCAGAACTGTAAATGTCACTGGAGTTGGTATAAATCAAATTTGCTGAGCTTTCCTTTGTAATATAGAAGGAAGGATAAGTACCTGTCTCAACCATTTTCAGGAAAAACTCCTGCTTATTTGCTTCAAAGTTTACATATTCGGAGTAAACCGGCATCACGCCCTTCAGCACGATGGACAGAAAAGGAATACTCTCGTCTTCATACACATAACTGGATGTATACAGAGGCATATCCAAAATACTGTCGGAATATTTCCACAAATACATGAACGGCTGTTCCAATACCAGATTATTGCTCTCATCTAAACTGCTGAGCAGATTTTCATAAGTTTCCGCACTCTGATATCTGGTGTAAGCAGTGCCGCTGTAACTGTAGGAGAATAATGTGTTACTGATTCCTGCAATTGCAAAACTGTTCACTCCCTTTTTAGCCGCATTTTGTGCCAACTTTGTGAGAAGTGTCTGCGTTCTCGCAGGTGTCAGATACATAAACTCTTCGTAAACATCTTTGTATGTTTCTTCTACAAGTTTACGCTTGTTTACCTGTTTTACGGTATTGAATGTAGCGTTATGTTCATCCGGATTAATCCGCAATGCATCGTTGTAAAGATAGAACTGAATATCCGCTTCTTCTGCTTCCTCCATCAGGGATAACAACTTGCTGTTTCCGCCGATTTCAGAGTCCGCACTGAACTTTGTAATGGGAAGGTTGTAAATACCGCCCTTCTGCCATCCTTTGTAAACACTAAACAGTTCGGTAATGCCCTCTGTCTTCAGGTCTGCGTAAATCTCTTTAATATCGTCTGCGGTAGTCATCACAATTGCACTTGTGCCGATTACCCATGTTTCACGGTCTGTTCCGAGGAAATCCACTCTGGTGCGGTAGGTATCATCTTTTATATCAAGATACCCGTTCTCTAAGAGGTAGTCCCTGTATGCGTTCGCCATGCCGCTGTAATTTGCCGCATCTCCGGATAAGAAGATGTATCTGATTTGCAAATCGGAATGGCTGCGATCCGTTTCCACCATCTTAAAGGAACCGTTGGTTGAGTTGTTACTTACCGGCTGTGTATAATATTTTCTTTCGATAAAACTTGTATAAATACGGTTATAGTTGACGTTTGCACCATTGGGCAATGCCTCGATTCTGGCGCGTTCCTCGCCCTCTTCGATAATCGCCAGATATGCGATACCTTCTCCTGTATGAGCCATACCGTATATGGGTGCCAGTACATTGTTTGCGCTATTGATAATATCGTATTTATTCCACCAAAGGGTTGTTACGGAAGATTCGGTAAATCCCAAATCTCCGCCATACACCATTGCCACATAACCACTGTTGTAACGGCCTTCCTTATCATCCAGATAAATCAGGGCTCCGTTTCCGTCGGGTATAAACATGTATCCCGCTTTATCATCCAGATAACTGCTTCCCAAATAAGGATACATGGAAAGGCTTCCGATGTAGGTATCTTTCCCTTGCTCTGTAATGGATTCATCCGGAATTCTTGCTACAATTCCGTTCTCCGTCAGGGAAACTTCCAACGTCATACCGATTTTGTGTTTCGTCCAGTAAATATCTGCCGAAAAACCGTTTTGGGTATAACTGATTTTTTTAGTTACCTCATCATTAATCATATCCGCCTGAATATTGTCCACGCTACCTTTAATCAAGGTAAGTACCACCGCGGATCTCATTGCACCCAGCCATGCCGCATTGTTTTTTCCATCGTCATAACTGACAGCAGATTCCATATAGGCTCCGGTTGCCTTATCCTCCACGATAATGGATAAGAACTCTTCGTTCATGTAAAGAGCCAGTTTATCATTTTCCGCAACCAGTTTGTGATCGTTAATTTCTTTTTCTGCCGCCTTTGCATCCATGCTTATGTTCATGCCGAGGGATGAAACCAGGCAGACTGTCATTAAAACAAGCGATATTATTCTCTTCACTTTAGTTGCCAAGTTTATACACCACCTCTCCGCACAGGGATTTGATGAAATCAAACACCTGAGACCACAGTACATAAATGATGAATGCCAGTAATACAGCAATCAAAATCGTAAACAGCGTAAGACCGATAATCTTAAATGTCTCTTTTGCCGTGTAGTTGTTAATCTCCTTGATGGACAGGAAAATTAACACTGCAATCCATACCAACATGAAGACGTAAGCAAATTCAATAAAGAAGGTTTCGTTGTAAGTTACCACATGAGAAATTGCGAAAATAACCGGCATTAACATCATGTAAGGTCCCATACTGTATACAAAGGAACAATAAATATGTTTTAACTTACCTTCACCGTCGTTGATGGTACACATCAAATAGTTACATCCTGTAATCAGTACCAATGCTGTTACAATCAAGCCGATGTCTGAGAAAACATCATAATATCCTTCTCTGACAGTCTTAAGTAAAAAGCCGCAGAAGTACTTATTTATAACGAAGAACGCAATCATTATAACCGCTAAAATATTGGCACTGAGAACGGATACTTTTCCCTGTCTTTTGATGCCATAGCAACCGTCGATAGGATGTTTCATAAAGAACCAGATGTAGTTTAGTTCTTTCACCAGCTTCTTTTTCCCGATTTTCTTTACAAGCGCTCTGGGCTTTGACAAAATACCCTTTTTCTTATCAAGCCATCCGAGTACTTTCCTGATTATCACCAGTGCCACGATAACCAGAATTACGGGTACCATATTCTCTTTCAGCCAATCGTTCCGGATTTCCCAGAATGCATCGGAGTATCCGTCAACGTCTTTCGCCAATTTTGCATATTTTAATGCTTCGTCGTAATTTTCTTCCTGAAGCAGTGCCCTTGCCATAGCCATGTTCGCATAATCGAACAGGTTGTTCATTTTCAGCACTTCTGTCAAAGGCTCTTTACTTTCCGTATAGCGGCCCTTTGCAAACAACTGAAGTGCCTCGTGAAGCAGGTTTGTAAACTCGGTAGGCTCATAAACCTGAATCTGGGCTTTGTCAGAATCTAATACATAAATCTTATCGTCTGTACCGATTTGAATTGCTTCTGTTTTTGTGGAAAGACCGATTCGCTGCTGTCCGTCGTCTTTTCCGCCGAATACAAATAAGAGTTCACCCTCATTGTTGTATTCATATATGTAACCCTGGGAAGATGCCACAAACACGTTGTCATGGTTACCTACCGCAACCGCTGTGGGAACTTCTTCATAGGCTTCTGCCTCAATCATGTTAGTGCCGGCAATGTTAAGACGTTTCAGGGTATCTTCTTCCTCACCGCGGGTTACGGTATAGATAAGACCCTTCTCGTCGATTGCCATGTTGTCCGGTGTGGAGGGCAGGTTGCTCTGGGATTTTGCTCTCTGCGCATCTGTCTGAATCGCACGCCAGATAATTCTCCAAAGAGAAGCACTTGTATTGTTAGTACCGAAATATCCAAGGAAAGTTCCGCCGTCAACCGGGCTTATCTGTACGATACCATTGTTGTTGGATTCACAGATTACGTACATCGTGCCGGATTGATTTACTACGATTTTCAGCGGAAGGAAATCCAGCTGGCTGCCGTATAACGGGTGATCCGGTTTTCCGTAAGTCTGAATCAGTTTACCTTCTGCATCGAATACGAAGATGCTTCTTGCATCCCTGTCCGCAACGTAACAGGTGTGGTCGCTTGTTACGTACATACCTTTGGGATTGACAAGTACACCCTCAGCAAAGGTATCTATCAGATTTCCCTCCATATCGGATACAACAACTCTCTTGTTTCCACTGTCTAAGATGTACATGTATCCGTCTTTCAGAATTGTGAAATCCGTAGGTGCAGAGAGGAATTCGTCACCGATTTTGGTAATTGTTTTGCTGGGTAAATACGCTGTCTGTGTCTCTGTTACATAACCGTAACCGTCCACCGTATAGGTACGATACGGCGCATCTGCCTGTACCTGAAGGGGTGCGACAACACTCGATATTATGAGAAGTGCTGTCAATGACAATAAAAGTTTTTTCCATGCTTTTTTCATCAATCCATTCATCCTCTCATTTCTACTTAATACCGGAATGTGCCATTGTATTCATAACGTGTCTCTGCAGTATGCAGAACAGAATCAGGTTAGGCAGGAACAAAATCAGCGAAGCTGCTGCAGCCATACCTTGACCTGCAACCGTGTTGGTTGTGGATACGCTGGTCAGTGTATTTAGATAAAACGCAAGCGTCTTAAGTCCATCGTTATTTACATAATAGTTTGATGCTTCCATGTTGGTCCATACCTGCTGGAATACCAGAATAGCCGCAGTTGCAATCGCGGGCTTAATCATCGGAATAATAATCTTTGTATAAATCTGCCATTCCTTTGCGCCGTCCATGTAAGCCGCCTCAATCAACGACTGGGGCACCTGGTCTACAAACTGTTTTAACAAAAACAGTGCGACCGGAAGGGGAATCAGAGGTAAAATCTGTGCCCAATATGTATTTGTCAGTCCAAGTACATTCACCACCAGATATCTGGGAATCATTACTGCCACCGGCACAAACATAAGTGCCAACTGGTTAATCTGCATCATGGCATTTCTGCCTTTGAATTTCAGTTTCGACAGTGCATATGCAGCAGCCGTGGAAAAAATAAGGGAGGAAAAAACCACGGTTGCTGTGATAATTACACTGTTGAAAATATATCTGGAAAGCGGTATACCCGCACTGCGGGATGCTTTGAAAAGCTTTGTAAAGTTATCCAACGTAGGATTTGTAGTAATAAATCTGGGAGGGAAAGCGAACAACTCTTCCATAGGCTTAAACGCGTGGAAAATAATGAACACAATGGGTAATCCCGTAATGATAACCAACGGAAGTACCATCAATATAATTTTCAACTGACCCTTTTCAAATCTCTTGGGGTTTATTGTATGCCCTTTGTAAGCCATGTTCTGCCTCCTAGTCTTGTTCTCCAAACAATTTCGAGGAAATTGAAGAGAATATCTGTACAATCAATAACAATGCCACGGAAACTGCTGCCGCGTACCCCATCTCATATCGGATGAAACCATAGTCTTCAATGTGGTTTACAATCAGCTGTCCTGCGTAACCCGGTGTGGGGTTGCCTGCCAGCATGGATGCAATCTGTCCGTTTTGGAACGCACCCACAATCTGCATAACCGCTGCGAAAAGCATCTGGGGTTTCATACTGGGGATTGTTACATAAATCATTTCCTGGAACCTGTTCTTTACGCCGTCGATAGCCGCCGCTTCATACAGGCTTTCGTCCGTGTTCAGGATACCTGCCAGAATAGCAAGGAAACCGACACCCATACTGCTCCATAAACCGATGAGAATAATGATGGGAAGCAAATAGTCTGCATTTACCAGCCAGATAATCGGCTCATTGATTACGCCCAGTTCCATCAGCCAGCTGTTGATATAACCCGTCTGGTCACCGGTGAACATAATCTTCCACAGAACAGTCATCGCTACACCGGTTGTCATGCTGGGGGAGTATAAAATCAAGGCAAATACCGTACGCACTTTCGGTGTGAGGTTTGCAAGTGCCCAAGCAAGCAGGAAGGATAACACATATCCTCCAATACCGACGATAACCGCGTATTTTACCGTATTTGGTAATACATACTGCATGAATACTTCGTCACTTGTAATCAGGTTGATATAATTCAGGAATCCTACAAAATCCGGAAACTGAATCGTATTAAAGTTTGTGAACGAAAGAATCACCGCCAGGCTGACCGGAGCCAATATAAATATGGTAAACAGCAGTGCGTAGGGTCCCACAAAAGCATATCCGGCTCTGTTGGATCTTTCCCTTCTGCTGATTTTTGTAAGCTTGCTCATTACTACCTCTCATTCTGCCGCGTATGCAGCATTTACCGTTTCGATCTTTTAATCTTCTGCAAGAATGTCTCTGACTACATCCACGGAAGGAATAATATACTCTTTCAGCACATTACCTTCACTGTCTATGTAACCAAACTCTTCCAGTTTTCTTCTGGTTTCCCGGTCTACCGTTTTCACCATATCATCGACACGGCTTCTCAGTGTATCACCATTAACCACGATATCATTGAAGGCGTTACTCAGTTCACGCTCCAACATATAACTTCCCAAAAGTCTGGGGGCTTCCAAAATGTTTTCCGCCTGCTCCATAATGATGTTCTTGTGAGCGGTCGGATAAGGAAGCATATCAAATGCCTCTAAGTTTGCAGTAGGCCAAATATATTCATCACCATACATAATCTGAAGCATCTGTCCGAACTCAGCCTGTGTTTCTGCTCTGGACCACCACTCCATGAATTGCCATGCCTGTTGCTCGCGCTCCTCATTGGATGCGAACATTACGGTACTCTCCGCACCGCCGGACATATATCTGAGTACCTCTCCGGTTTCTTCATCCACCACACCGGGAACCAATGCGATTTCCCATGAGTTTGCGATTTCAGGTGCCGCATTCAAAATCAGGTTATAGGAGTTGAAATCCGCAATACCAATAGGCAGGTCTCCGTTTCTGAAATGCTGGTAGAAGTTAGGAACATCTACCGGGAGATCATATAAAGTAAACAATTCTGTAAGTTGTGTAATACCTTCAATAGAAGCTTCACTGTTAACCGTAAGATCCAGCGCCGTCTCTCCGTAGAGGGAACCGCCATTCTGGAAAATCAGTGGTGTGGTACCATGAAAGTTCCTCATTGCCAACATGGGAGCAGTTGGATAAAATACATTCAATCCTCTCATCTGAAGGTCAGGCAGCATGGCAATCAAATCATCCATTGTATCAGGAGCTTCCAGTCCCAGTTTTTCCAAAATGTCTGAGCGGTAGAACATTACATAGAAGTTCATGGTCTCAGGAAGTGAATAAAGCCCGTCGTCGATTACGGAGGATACCAGAAGACCTTCGCTGTATCTGCCGAATACCTCGCGGTAATTTTCAAACTTTGTCAAGTCTACCAAAGCACCGCGGATACCAAGTTCAAAAGGAATGGCATAGTTGATACCTGTTGCAATATCCGGAGTGTCCCCGGAAGCATTGGAGAGAACCAGTTTGTTTGCGTCTGTCATCAGTGACAGGTCAACTTTGATTCCGGTCTCTGCGGTAAACTGTTCGTCTACCATCTTCTGCATAATTTCTACATATTGTCTGGGTCTGTTTACCCATACCTGCAAATGCTCTTCATTTACATTTGCCGATGAGTACGATGTTCCAAAGAAGGAATTTCCGAATCTTTCAATGGACATCCATACACTTTTGAAAAAGCTCAGTGCTTTCGGAAGCGTTGCATCTTCCTGATAGAGATAAATTCTGTCAATTGACAGATTGTTGTCATTAATCAGGTCAATGAAGTTGGCAATCTGTGTATTGATAGAGTTAACACTTGTGGAAAGTTCATCCACACGGTAAATCAGTTCATCCGGTTCATCTCCCAATGTCTTCAACTGCTTTGCCGCAATAATCAGATAACCGAAAGCTGCCACATCTTCCGCATCTTCCACGTCCACATACTGTGTTCCGATTTCTGCCAATGCGTAGAGGGAATCTACCCAGCCGTATATTCTTTCCTGAACATCAGGAATATATCTTGTCAATTTCAAATCACGGTATTTATCTTTATTGGTGCCTGCTACCTTTGTAACCTCCAGTGACAGGTCGTTGATACCGTTCATAATCTCATCAACCCGCTCGAGAACGTATCTCAGGTTTTCGGCGCTGATGGTGTAACTGAGAGTGTGCGTTCCTTTTTCCAGATACACACTTAAGTTGTTTCCTTCCGAATCTTTCAGGGCTGCAGTCTTATACTTTGTTGCATATTCCGCTTCCACACTTTGGAATGCTGTGTTTGGAATTTCTCCGTCCACACGGATATCCAAAAATACAGGGAATTCATTCTTTTCAGACTGTCTGTAATTCATTCCGATGTAGTACCAGCCTGCATTTTCCACTTCAAATTTCCATGTAATACTCTGACCGGCAGTGTTAAAGGAATCCGCATCCACAATATTTAAAACTGTCTCTTTTGAAGAGAGCGGATCCAAGGAGGAATCATACTCACCTACCGCATGGATGGAGGAATCGTTTCTTATATAGAAGTCCTCTGCCTGAATGGTAATCAGTTCACTTCCCTCTGCCACCTTTGCTCCTGTATAAGCCGGAACTTCCGTGGGTGCCACCAGGGAAATATTACCAAGAAGGAATTCGCCTTCGTTTACTTCGATTTCCAACACATGGCTTCCCTTTTCCAGTTCAACCTTTAACGCTCCCGCATACCGGTAACTGCTGTCGGACAGGTATTTGCTCTGCCATTCTTCCAGTTTATCCGGCATGGATACGATTTCATTTCCGTATCTGTCCAGGTCGGTTTCGCCATCCGAAATCCACATGGATTCAAAGTTCAGGTTTCTGGTTTCGTAGAAAGGATAATCGCCATCTACTTTCATGGCCATCTCAATCGGTAAGATGGAACCGCCGTAGGAGAGATATTCAAAATCAATCCAGTACAGCGCAGTCTCGGGAACTTCGATTGTCAGGCTGAAGATATCACCCGGCTGAAGCATCACTACCTTATTTTCATAGCCGTAATTTTCCGATGTAAGCAATGCCGTGTTTTCTTTGCTGATGGCTTTATCAACCGCAAACGTCACCCTTTCACCGGTGTAATCCTTTGCCGTATAGCCGGCACTGATTTTTGTATAGTTGGAGGTGAGACGTTCGATACTGAATGTCTCTCCTGTGCTTTGTGTTGATTCTGTGCCCGCGTTTTCCTTCGCCGAAACTTCCGACGTAAGTCCCGCCCCCAAGAAACATTCCAAAGCCATAACCACCGGCAAAACTGCCGCTAAAATTTTGCTATACTTCTTCCGTGCCATACGGAACCTCCTTACTAAACCGTAACCTCCAAGTGCAGAACGCTGCACGCAGGGATTGTAAATACCAATTTATTGTCCTGAATCTTGCAGCCGTCAAAGGAAACTGTCTTAACTGCTTCAGGGTTATCAAATGTGTTATGAGCGTGCATCTCGCCTGTGAGGATTTCGCCCTTAACAGCCTTGATTTCTGTTTCTGCAAAAACACCCTCAATTTCGTAATCCTTTTCAATGGAAAGGTTGTTCAGTGTGATGTGAATCTTTCCATCCTCGCCCAAGGATACGGATTCGTTCAGGTTGGGAACCATGTACTGCTCATCCAGACCGATGGTCTCTGTCTCGATGTAACTGTCTAAGAGTTCTGCTTCCTGATGGTGTTTGTACATATTAAATACGTGATAGGTGGGTGTGAGAATCATCTTCTCGCCCTCTGTCAGGATAACTGCCTGTAACACGTTAACCATCTGGGCAATGTTTGCCATCTTGACTCTGTCGCAGTGCTTGTTGAAGATATTCAGGTTGATACCTGCTACCAGTGCGTCTCTCATGGTGTTCTGCTGATACAGGACACCGGGATTTGTTCCGGGTTCGCAGTCGAACCAGGTTCCCCACTCATCAATAATCATGCCGATTCTGTGATTCTTGTCATATTTATCCATGATTGCACCGTGTTGGTTAATCAGCGTCTCTATGTACATGGTCTTGGACAGTGTCTGGTACCACATCTTATCATCAAAGTCTGTGGCACTTCCTTTATTCTCCCATCCGCCCGGATGCGTATAATAATGAAGAGATAAACCATCCATGAAACCGTGAAGGAATTCAGGTGCTCTGTGTGTTGTGCTCATAACACCGTCTGTCCAGTTGTAATCATCTACGTTTGCACCACAGCAGATTTTAAAAATAGGTTTCTCGTGGTTGTATGTTCTGACATATGTCTGATAGTGACGGTACAGATTTCCGTAATACTCCGGAGTCATGTTTCCGCCGCAGCCCCAGTTTTCGTTGCCCACGCCGAAGTAATCAATTCTCCAGGGTTCCTCATGTCCGTTTTTCTTGCGCAGTTCAGCCATGGGTGATACGCCCTCAAAGGTCATATACTCAACCCATTCACTCATCTCTCTCACCGTTCCGCTGCCGACGTTACCGTTGATATACGTTTTACAGCCAAGCTGGCGGCACAGCTCCATAAATTCGTGTGTGCCAAAACTGTTATCTTCCACAACACCGCCCCAGTGGGTGTTGATCATTCTCTTTCGTGTCTCTTTGGGTCCGATGCCGTCCATCCAGTGGTATTCGTCAGCGAAACATCCGCCCGGCCAACGAAGAACGGGAATCTTCATTTCTTTTAATGCAGCAACTACGTCATTACGCATACCGTTTGTATTAGGAATAGAAGAATCTTCTCCTACATATAAGCCTTCATAAATACATCTTCCCAGATGCTCGGAAAAGTGACCCTGAATCTCTTTATTGATGTGTCCTTTCTTTATTTGAGGATTTACATAAAGTTTAAACATCGCTTTCTCCCTCTCTTTGCTTTTTGTTTTAATATTTAAGTTTTTTCTTAATATGTAAAATAAGGTGCTCATGTATACAATTTGTATTATTTTACCTTAATTTCTACTTAAAAGTGGGCATTTTGACTACTGTTTTTAACTCTAATTTAGTTTAAAATGAAGATATCCGCCTGTTTAGGGCGGTTTTCTCTATGCTTTTGAGTTAAAACTCAACTATTTAATTATTTGCTCAACCTTTAATTTAAAGTTACCACTCTTTAGGTTCACCGTCAACAACCTTTTTCACATCTAACGTAGAAATTGGCACCCCCTTTTTTGTTCACATTGCACAAACATTTTTTGTTTTTACGATTTAGTGAATGTTTATACAAAAAATGTAAATAATTTGTGACTATTTTGGTATTGACTTAAATATTTTTTATAATTATAATTTGCTTAAGTAAAGCATTAAACTTATTATTTCGGGAGGCGGATTATGTTATATCTACGTTCGTTAAGTGAAGCAGAAGAAATATTTAAAGCGCTCAGTACACCGATGCGTCTGCGCATTATGGAATTAATATATGAAAACGAACTGAGCATGAACGAGCTGGCAGAGGCACTGGAATTGACAAACAGCGCCATTTCCCTCCACGTCAGCAAACTGGAAAGTGCGGGACTGGTAACAATCAGAACTACTTCCGGCAAACGTGGTATTATGAAAATCGTTCAGCCTGTACACTCCCGCCTTCTTGTAGATATGGCTCCTCAGGATAAACCGAGACATTGCTATCAGGACGATATCGCAGTCGGTCAATACACAGCTTGCGATGTCCATCCCACATGCGGTCTTGCCACTTCTTCCAATATTATCGGAGAATTGGATGACCCCAGAGTATTCTCTTATCCGGAACGTTTCCGCGCGGGAATCCTTTGGATTGGATGGGGCAGCATTACTTACAACCTTCCCAACAGACTTCGTGCGGGACAAACTCTTCAGGAATTACAGATTTCTTTTGAAATCTCTTCCGAATGTCCTGAGTTCAACGAAGATTATCCCAGCGATATTTATTTTGAAATCAACGGTATCCCTCTGGGCAAGTGGATCAGCCCCGGCGACTACGGTGCAAGAAAAGGTATCCTTTCTCCTTACTGGTGGCCGGAGTTATTAAACCAGTACGGACAGCTCAAAACTTTGATTATCAACTCCGAAGGAACCTTTATCGATGGCACACACCGCATTTCCAAGAAAACCATCCAGGATTTGCATATTGATTACAACAGTTCCATCAATTTAACCTTCTCCGTTCCCAAGGATACGGCAAACTGTGGCGGCATGACATTGTTCGGCGAAGAATTCGGCGATTACAACCAGAACATCCGCATCAAATCCTATTACGAAAACGCAACCGTATAACATTCCGATCATTTCGGGCACAGAAAAACACCGCTTCAAACCGAAGCGGTGTTTCTTATTTGTCTTCTATTTTTATTAAGGCTGTGTTTTTTCTTTTATTCTTCAGGTTCTATCAATCCGTATGTTTCACCTTTTCTCTTATACACTACATTTACCTGATCTGTCTCCGCGTTGCAGAATACAAAGAAATTGTGGCCTAACAGTTCCATCTGGATACAAGCGTCTTCCGGATACATCGGTTTGATGTCAAACTTCTTTGTACGGACAATTTTAATTTCCTCATCATCCATATAATCATTTTCAACATAAAGCTGGCTGAAAGAGCCGCCGGCCTGATGTTTATCTACAAGCTTGGTCTTGTATTTTTTCAATTGTCTCTCAATAATTTCTTCTACTAAGTCGATGGATATATACATATCGTTGCTGACTTGTTCAGAACGGATGATACTTCCTTTCACGGGTATCGTAACCTCAATTTTCTGTCTGTCTTTTTCCACCGTCAGTGTAACATGAACTTCCGTTTCCGGTGTAAAGGACTTTTCCAGTTTACCGATTTTTTCTTCCACTGCTGCCTTTAATCCCGGTGTTACCTCAATGTTTCTTCCTCCAATAATAAATTTCATGCTTATCACTCCTTCGGTTGTTTATTGTATGAACATTATAACATAATCGGGTTGATTTTTGCAACAATTTAATGCTTTTTTTATATATTTTTGACATTGAAATTGTCAACAGGTTTTTTCCATTTTTTTACTTTTTTTCCATTTTTATAAAACTTCAACAAAACGTTCGTTCCGTTTTTCATGTTGAAAACCACCCGATTTTCACCAAAAAACCTGTGGACATTGTGGATAACTTAGTGTATAAGTCGATTTTATCGCATTTTGGACCATTTTCTATGTGGATAACTTATTCGTTTATATACGCATTTTTTTGTTCGTTTTTCCGATTTTTGTCGAAGTTTTGTGTATCTTGCACAAGCGCCGTTCTGTAAATAGTACTTTAGGGCAATTTTTATTTTCATTCAATATCTAAAAAATATTGTTTTTTCCATTTACTCCAACAATATGGTATTCGGTCCGTCACTGAAACTGAATATTTCGCTACCCATGCCCTGCATAAGTCTCACGTGTTCCGGGGTATCATATTTTCCCGTGGTGTCTAACATCAACCAGTCCGGTGCATCAAAGAAGGAGATTGTCGGCGCCACTGTCTGATAGAAATCATCTTTTAACCCGCCGTATCCGTGATGCCCCATCTGCAGGTAATCAGCCTTTAATCTCTCCCCGTGCTTCTGCAAAAGGAAATCACTCATGGCAACTCCCACATCCGCACAGAATAAAAAGGACTCTTTTTCCCCGCTGACTTTAAACATCAGGGACCCGTCATTTAAGTAATCCCGGGACAAAGTTCTCACGCTGTCATCAAAAGCGTTAAACACTTCTATCTCAAGTCCGCACAATTCCAATACATCCCCGGCATACAAATACTTAATTTCTGAGATGTTTAAATCCAGAAAGTCATTGTATGTATCCACACTGTCCCATGATGCCACTGCAAGGCAGTCCTCCGGGCTCGCCATGTCTACTGTATAAATTTCCCCAATGGTTACGTCGCCCGGCTCAGGATAAATTGCGTTAAAGGCTCCGATATGATCCTGATGAAGATGGGTCAGAATCCATGCGTCCACATGTCCCCCATAGGAATCAATCACTTCTTTTACATAATCGGCATCCTCTGTCCACCCACCGTCAATGACGATTAGCCCTTCCTCTTCATTATATATAGTATAGAAACTGGAATTAATGTCTCTGGGGCCATACTGGGTTATTTCCCACCCTTTATCTGCCTTGACCACCACCTCCGGAGTATCTATCTTCACGTCCCCGGCGTCACATCCTGCCAACAAAGCGGCGCAGGCCAAAATCATCAAACAATATTTTAATTTCTTTTGTATCATTTTTCTTTCCCCCGGCATAAAACAACTATTTCATCAAATCCAGACTTACACTGGTGGCTGCATTTGCGCCGTCTGCCACCGCAGTGATAATCTGGCGCATAGGCTTTTGTCTTGCATCTCCGGCCACATAAATGCCCGGCACAGAGCTGCGGCAATCTTCACCGGCAATAACATATCCCGCCGGATTGCATTCTACCAAATCACGGAAGGCTTCTGTATCCGGCTGAATGCCAACGGCGATAAACACACCGTTTACTTCCAATGTTTCTTCTTCGCCGCTCAGACTATCTTCCAAAAGAAGATTTTCTACCATATCTTCACCTCTAATCTCTTTCACTTTGCGATTCCACAAAACTTCCACATTGGGAAGTTCAAACAATCTGTTTTGCAAAGACTTGGCCGCACGAAGTTCGTCTCTTCTGTGAATGAGATACACTTTTTCACAAAATCTTGCCAGGAAAATGGCGTCTTCCACCGCCACATCGCCGCCGCCCACAACAGCCACTTTTCTTCCGCGGTAGAAAGCACCGTCACAGGTTGCGCAATAAGACACACCCATACCTGCCAGTTCTTCTTCTCCCGGCACATTCAGATGGGCATGATGGGCACCTGCTGCCAAAATCACAGTTTTTGCCTCATAATCCCCTTTTTCCGTATGAACCACTTTCTTGTCACCTAAATTCTCCAAACCGGTTACAGTTGTGGTTATAAACTCTGCCCCTGCTGCTTTTGCATGGTCCTGAAATTTCTGTCCCATATCAAAACCATTGATACCGGGAAGTCCCAGATAATTGTCCACTTCATATGTGGTCAGCACCTGTCCGCCACCCATGGGATTTTTTTCTATCACAAGCAGATCAAGTCCCGCTCTCTTTCCATATACTGCTGCTGAAAGTCCCGCAGGGCCTGCTCCGATAATAATCAAATCATACATTCTCATTTCCTCCTGTTGCTTCATCCTCTTTTATATGTTTACCGTTCGTGTCAAATTTTACCCCAAATTCCTCGCTACGTTCATTGATATGTTGAATAATCAATTCCGCTTCCTCACCCTCCACAATTACCGGACAATAGTCGTTGGTGGTAGTCACAGAGGAAAGTCTGCAGGGAATGATGGTTACATCGGAATCCTCCTGCAAAACACCGTCAATAAAGGTAAATGTCTGTTGCCAAATCATTGTCTCTTTATCCTCAGGATTTTTATTTCCGCCGTAACAGAAATTGCCCATACTGTGAACAATATACTTCCCATTATAATACTCAATACCCTGAAGCAAATGCGGGTGACAGCCGAGCACTACATCATATCCCATGTCAATACACCATTTTCCCATGAGATACTGCTCCGGTTCCGGCTCATAAACTTTATCCCCGCCCCAATGAGTGCAGGCGATAAGCAAATCTGCTCCGGCTTCTTTCAAATATTCCAGTCCGTCTCCCAGCATCTGATAGCATGCTGCCTCATCATAATGCTCATTGACAGATACAAAACCGATTTTGATTCCCTTCTCTGTTTCATACAGACCGTAATGGTTTCCCCACTCGCCGCTTAACGCATATTCAATTCCCGCCTCAGACACATACTTTATAGTATCATCCACGCCTTCCTGATAATAATCCATAATATGATTATTTCCCAAGGAAACCGCCTCCACGGAAGCACTGGTCAGTATATCCACATACTCCGGCTTGCCTTTGTGATTCCACAATTTGGGATTCCGGTTGTCAGATTCTGTCAGGGTTCCTTCCAAATTTCCGATTGTAAAATCATCCGCCGCAAATATTTCTTTCACATTCTGCAGGAAATACTCATGCCCGTAATTATCGTAATACTGGTGAAACGAATTTTTGTAACTGTGTTGCTGGTTCGTTCCCAGCGTAATATCTCCCACCGCATTTATGGTAATTTGGATAATCTCCGGCTCCGGTTCGGATTCGGGTTCGGGCTCCGGTTCGGATTCGGGTTCGGGTTCAGATTCCGGCTCCGGTTCTGTTGATTCTGTTTCCGGCTGACATTCAGATTCTGTTGTGATTTCCTGCTCCGTTACGGTTTCCGTTTCTTTTACGGTTTCCGTTTCTGCCGAAACCATTCCTTCTTGCATATTCTGAATAGTTTCTTTTTCATCACCGCAACCGATTACTATTACCAGCGCCATTATCAAAAGCAAAGGTCCTATGTAATATTTCTTTTTCATTTCTATATTTACACCTCAAATTATTTTTCTGTTAGTACCATATCATATCCACAAATTGGGGGTTGTGGAGATGATTTTGGGTGATTATGGAATGCATTTA
>CAYRLN010000007.1:0-9063 GCA_964425065.1 uncultured Lachnospiraceae bacterium
TATTGTTTCCTACGAGGGTGCTGTGCAGCAGAACTGCTGTGCGCATACTCAACCATTTTACAAAGAAGCATTGCGGTAGTTCCATTCCTCATATTCCACCGGTTTATGCCAGACAGTTGTATCGCGAAATCAAGAAAAGCAAACGCCGATATGGCCGCACTTGGTTTCCCATAGAACTGGAAAGTGCCGGTGGTGATGCCATAAAAATCAGATTTTAATCCGAATTTAGATACAAACAGAATCAAACGAAACAGACGTCCGCACCATAAATTGGTGCGGACTCTATATCAAAAGTAATTCATAAGCAAACCTGCTTAAATCAATCCGCCCTTTGTCTTCCAAAACAGCCAACTTCCCACGCCGCCAACGGCAAGCATGAGCAGACAGGCGGGCCAATTAAACAGTACACCGTCCAGTACACCTGTATAGGTTAACACATAGGCACAAACATTCATTGCCACATGGGCGACCACAGCTGCAACATAATTTCCGGTCTTCTCGTAAATAAAGCAAATCAAAACTCCCATCACGAAAGCATAAACTCCGGAAATCAGGTTGCCATGATAAACGGCAAAAAGTATTGCAGAAATGAATACTGCTGCCTTAAGCCCCATATACTTCTTCGCCCGGTTGTACACAATCCCCCTAAACAAAAACTCCTCTGCAATGGGAGCCGCTACGCCGTAAAGCAGCAATGCCAAAGGAAGGGGAACCCCTTGTCCCTGTTGCTGAAGTTGTGTAAAGATTACAGTCTTATCGGTAAGCCCTGTTAACGCCGGAAGCAAGTTAAGCCCAAGAGACAGGCCCAGCACTGCCGGCACTGCCGACAGGTATACTAAATTGGCAGGTTTGCCCAGATTGGCATTTTCCTTGGCAGCTTTCTTAATGTCCACCTTTCCCATCTGGAAGAGGACAAATCCCGTAATAATAAAAGAGACCAAATTCATAATAGCTGCACCGGTTCCTGTCATTGCTTGCAGTTTCCCGGCTTCATCATACACTACAAGCAAATCCGTCCATGAAGGCTGCTTCTCTGCAAGAAATGCCGTCACATAAGTGCCCACATAACTGCCGATTTGCAACAAAAAATAGCCCATCAGCACAGGGTAAATAATCTGCCAGACCTTATTAAATCCCGGCTCATACATGAGTTTGTCCTCACTGCCCCTAAGAAGTGTTTTCTCCAGTTCCTGCACGGAGCGGACGATGTATTCCGCCTTTGCTCCCTTCAGTTCCTCCATGGAACCATATCCGTAGGAAACTGCCATGGTCGTAATATCGTGGGCAAGTCCACCCTCCACGTCAAACTTCCTGTCGCCGATAATTACCACCTCTTCGTGCCGGTATTTCCGCTCACCCATCAGTTGCTTTAACGCTTCCTCGACCACTTCTTCCTTTTCCACTCTGCGGCCGTCCAGTTCACTTCCCACTACCACGTCAAAATATTTGCGCAAATCAAAATGTTCCAAAATACGCTCTACAAAAACCTGGGGTTTGCTGGAAGAAACGGCCAGACGTTTTCCTTTCAGTTTCAATTTCCGAAGCATCTGAGGAATCCCGTCATATACTTTGTTTTGGAAAATACCCACATCTTTGAAATTCTCTCTGTATTTTTCCACAGCCAGGTCGGCTTTTTCCTCATCAAAGCCATAAAAATCCATAAAACTGTTTTTCAAGGGCGGTCCTATGAAGGGCTCAAGCTTATCCAAATCCGGCTCGTCAATCCCAAACGCTTTCAGTGCATACTGAACACTCTTCGTAATTCCTTCCTTCGGGTCCGTCAAAGTCCCGTCCAAATCAAATAGTAAATAATCGTACATTCTTTTCTCCTAAATCACAAAATCAACATATAAATCATCGCCATAGAAATGACCAACTGGATAATCATAAAACGGAACACGGTCTGGGTATTGGACCAGCCTTTTTCTTTTCTCACATGGTCATGCAGAGGCATACGTGTATTTTTAAAAATATGAATCTTAAACAGACGCAGCAACAATACCTTTAAAAGGCCCAAACCACCGTCAATAATCAGCATAAATGCTGCAGGAATATATAACAGCGGCATTCCCGTTTTCAAAACTGCAATACTGATAAAAATACCCATGGCTCTGGAACCCGCATCCCCCATCAAAAGATTACTGGGAGTTGCGTTATACCAAAGATAACCCAAAATGCAGACAATGAAAAGTAGGATAATAAAGGAAAAATCCTGTCCCACATCTGCCACCCGGTCCACAATATAAATACTGCCGAGTGTCACAATCGTGAGTGTGCCGGACAGACCGTCGACTCCATCCGCACAGTTTGTCACATTTATGGACACCCACACCAGAATCATAATCAGAATGCCATACAAAGGATAGGGTAACTCTACCTGCATTTCCAAAGACGCAATGGTAATTACATTCGAATTATAATACAGGAACGTAATCGCTGTTGCACCCGCCACAAGCATATCGAGGACGCCCTTCTTAAACTCTCCCCAAGGTTTTTCGGCTGCATCATCAAAAAAGCCGGTAAACATTTCAAAAACAACCAGACCTAAATAAATCAAAATCTCCGCAGACATTTTGCCAAACAAAACCGTGCATACCGCAAATACCAGCACAAAAATAATTCCCGCGCCTCTGGGTTTCCCTGCGGACAGTTTTCCGTCATGAGCAAATTCCCGTCCCAAATCCTTCGGAAGCAGATGGCAAAGTTTTGCCAAAAGAAGGCAGGTTGCCCCAAATGTTACAAGAATACCAATAAAAGCTACAACAGGATATTCCATTCCCAAAATATGTTCTATCATTTTGATCCTCCCAAGATCCTTACCGGCAGTCGCCTACCATGATTCTTAATATCTCTTTATCCGTTTCTTTCATACCATCCCTGCCCAAAGTTGCCACATTTTTGATGGTATTTTCAACGCCTTTTTTTACAATGCCTTCGCCGTCTCTAAACTGCTGCTCTTCCAATGCCATATGATATGCCAGCATGGCCGCGTCCAAAGAGGCGGCTATCTTTGCTGCGCAGGAAGGTTTTGCACCGTCACAGACAATTCCTGAGGTGATTGCCAGACAATTTACAATAACATGACTAATCTGCCTCTCGTCACCACCCTGTAAAAACGCAATTCCCGCACCTGCCGCGCTTCCCGCACTGACTGCACCGCAGTAGGCAGACAACCTGCCGATTCCCGCTTTTTGGTGTAATCCCACCAGATTGGAAACCACAAGGGCCCTAATCAGTTCTTCCTCCGTTTTATTCAGGGCATTTGCATACTCAATTACCGGAACGGAAACGGTAATTCCCTGATTACCGCTGCCGGAGTTAATAATAACGGGCATTTCGCACCCACTCATCCTGGCGTCGGAGCCTGCCACCGCCATGGCCTTTGCCCTGGCTCCTATGTCATTTATATGAGCATACTTGAGTAATGTGCTTCCCACATTTGCTCCCCAATCATTTTCAATTCCCTCTTTTGCAATGGCATAATTATATTTAATCTGCCTTCGGATTACATCTGCCACATCCTCCAGCTTGCAGGTCTTTGCAAACTCATAAATACCGCTGATTGTAAGGAAATCTTCCTCCTCACCGTTTTCCGTTGGAAGTTCTGCCTTCTCGTACAGACATTTCCCATTTTTTTCTATCCATACTATATGGGTATGCTCGTCTACTATCCGCAATACCACATTTTCATCGCCGGCCCTCATATGTATTACAATTTCAAATACCTTATCCGACTTTGTCACTCCCGTTTTTATGGGTACCGCTTTCATGAATTCTTCCAGCTGCCGGGCCTGCTCGCCGCTTACTTTGCTGATTACTTCCAGCTTTGCGTCTTCATCTCCAAAAAGAGTTCCTATGGCGACTGCTGTCTCCAGACCTTTTCGTCCCTCTGTATTCGGCACAACCACGCTTTTTGCGTTTTTCACAATATTGCCGCTCACCTCAAGATATATTTCCTCGGGCAGACAACCGAGTACCGCTCTTGCCTTTGCTGCACCGTAAGCAATTGCAATCGGTTCGGTACAGCCCATGGCGGGCACCAATTCCTTTTTTAATTTTTCTACATACTTCAAATAAAGTTTCTGTTCCATGCAATTTCCTCTTGGAAAAATTATATTTTAACTTCGGTCCATTTACCTGACCGGAATCTAAAGTGCGTCAATGTTAATCTGCACATCTGGTCACAGACTACGCCCAGCCAAATTCCGATTACCCCAAGTGACATGCCATAAGCAAAAATCCAGGAGGTAATGGGACGCACGAAGGTAACACTAATCGTTGATGCCATAGTTGTAAATTTCACATCCCCTGCACCTCTAAGGCACCCCATGTAGATCACCTGCGCTACCTGCATCAGCACGATTACCACCATAACCCGCATAATCTGCACGCCCAGTTCCAGCTGGTTTTGTTCCGTGAAATACAGCCCGAAGAACCAGCGTCCGGCAAACAAATAAACAATGGACAGTATAACCGAAATCACATTCCCCATACGCTGGCAAATTGTTCCGTACTTCTTGGCCAGATCCGGCTTCTTTTGTCCCAAACTTTGCCCAATCAGACTGACTGCTGCCACCTGCATGCCGTCCCCGAAGGAAAAGGACAGGGACATAACATTCATACCTACCAGGTGCGTCGCGTACTGCCATGTTCCCAACTTTGCCGCCATGATGGACACTGACATAAAACCAATGCGGAGCAAAATCTGTTCAATAAAAACACTTGAGGCTAACTTGAAAATCTGTTTTCCATTATTCCATGTGGCTTTCAGTTTCTTTTTCAAAGCCCAAGGCAGCTGGACAAAACTATTCTTCCCAAAAAGGGAAAAAATGCTCATCCCACAGGCCACCGCCGAACCGACTACCGTAGCGATTGCCGCCCCCATTATTCCAAGGGCGGGAAAACCCAAATTACCATTTATAAGCAAATAATTTCCAATGACATTTACCACGTTTGAAGTCAGATTCGTCCGCATGGAAATTTTGGTATTGCCGCTTCCACGCTGGGCAGCGTTGATGACCAACGTAATAATATTAAACAAAATACCACCCATGATAATCCGGAAGTACAGTACTGCACTGTCATGGGTATCGCTGTTGGAACCGGCAAAATGAATAATAGGCTCCGCAAACACAAGGCACAGCGCGCTGACGATGACACCTGCAAAAAGAACAAAGACAAGAGCTGTCATAAGTACCCTGTTTGCATCTTCTCTATCCTCTTCCCCTTTTCTCCGTGCCACCAGCGCCGACACTGCCACATTTGTGGCAATAAACATCGCCAGCCCGATAAACTTCGGCTGGGTGGTAAGTCCCACTGCCGCCACCGCATAAGAGCCCAGCTTACTGACCATCATGGAATCCACCATGCCTACAAAAGCCACAAAAAAAGATTCCACAACAGAGGGCCATGCCATGCGGGCAGCCTTACCGATATATTCTTTATTCCCGTCCCACAAGGAACGGATTTTATCCTTACTTAATTCCACCATTATTTCTCTCAACCACTACTTGTCTCCGGCGTCACTTCCGCTTATCTCCGGTATTGCCTTCGGCAAATTCCATTTATATTTCGTCGCCAGCATACGCATGCCGAACACCCATAACACACTTGCAAAAACCGCAATCCAGTCCGGCACCTTCATCTGTAACAGCATATAAAAAATCCAAGCGCCTGTTATAGATGCAACCGCATAAACTCTTTTTCTTAACACAAACGGGATTTCCTTCACCATCAAATCCCGGATTAAGCCGCCGCCGATTCCTGTAATCATGCCCATGCAAACCACCAAAAGGGCATTTTCACCATAGCCCGCTTCCATGGCAACCTGCGCACCGATTACCGTAAAAATCCCCAGACCCAGAGCATCAAAAACGTTATTAATCTGGTCAATGGTCTGCTCTCCTGCCAGATATTTCTCCTTAAGCATGCGGGCAACCACAAAAACAATACCTGCCGTGGCGGCCGCAACCGCTACATAGACTCCATTTTCAAAAAGAGCCGGCGGGATTCTTCCCAGCGTAATGTCCCTGAGCATTCCGCCGCCGAGTGCGGTAATTATTCCCAAAAACAACACTCCGAATAAATCCACACGTTTCCGCACTGCCACCATTGCCCCTGCTACCGCAAAGGAAACAGTTCCTATCATTTCCAATATATCAAACAATGCTCCTGCAAGATCCATTCCTAAACCTCCGCTTTTGCTCCGATGTCCGGACTACATCCGGGCAATTTTGCCTGCATGTCAAAGACCGGTCAGACCCATCATTTTATTGTAACACTTATGGTTCACAAAAACAATATTTCCCCTTGACATCCTTGAAAAATCAAAGTATATTAAGACTGATTTCAGAAAGAGCTCATCTGTCAAATCAAAAATAGAATAAAAGAAAATTGCTAGGGGTGCACAACGCTGAGACTGGACTTTTTTGTCCTAACCCTCACTACTTGAACCGGGTAATACCGGCGTAAGGAAGCATGATTTTATAAATATTGATATCGGTATTTATGATTTCATTTATGTGTCCCTCCTGCTAAGTCAAGGAGGTTTTTTTATGTCTTTTTTTAATTCCATCATCATCAAAGAAGATGGTTACTATGTGCTGGGCAACAACGGTTATTACCTGCTGATTGCCGCACTTTTGCTCATTTATCTTTTGGCAGCTCTTGTGGTTGACCGCAAACAAAAAACTGCGAAACTGGGCACCAGGCGCCTCGCTTTCTGCGGCGTACTCATCGCGCTGGGCTTTATCTTGTCCTACATAAAATTTGAGATGCCCTACGGTGGCTCCGTCACCCTGTTTTCCATGCTTTGCATCTGTCTGATCGGTTATTTTTACGGCATCAAGGCAGGCATGTTGTCCGCTCTTGCATACAGTATTTTGCAGTTTTTCCAAAGCGGCGGCAGCTATATGCTCTCTCCCATGCAGATTTGCTGTGACTATTTCTTTGCTTTTACAGCGCTGGGAATCACAGGCTTCTTCTACAAGAAGAAAGACAAATTTATCCTTGCCTATGTGCTGGCCATTTTGGCACGCGGTCTGTTCCACACCATAGGCGGTTATCTGTATTGGATGGATTATATGCCTGAAAACTTCCCGAAGGCCCTTGCCTTTGCCTATCCCATTGTTTACAACTATGCCTACATTTTGGTGGAAGGAGTCATAACAATTGGGGTGCTGAAAATCCCTGCAGTCTCCAAAATGTTCCACAAAATACAGACAATGGCCGAGGAACATTAATTTTCCCCAGCCATCCTGTCACTTTCCATATAATGCCTTGCCCGTTAGTCGGGCAGGGCATATTTTTCATTTTCTCCCGCATGTTACTTTATTCCACGGGGATTTCCTTTCCCAGATGGAAGGAATAAAGAATTCTCTCTTTTACCTTCTTCCCGGTAAGGCTCTCCAATGCTTCCCGGTAATAATCCAGCTGTACCCGGTATCTGTCCACCAGTGTCTGCTCTAAATCTACCACATCGGTTTTGTAGTCCGCCAAAACCAACCCGTCTTCCTCTTCAAAGAAAACATCCACGATACCCTGAATCAGCACCGTTTCCTCCGCGGGAAATTCTCTGCCTTCCTTGTTCAGCCTGTCCGCGGAAATCCCGTAGACGAAAGGCTGCTCTCTCCAAAGCCGGTTTTTCTCTCCGGCCTCTGCCATACGTCGCGCCAAATTGCTTTCCAGACACTTAATCACCTTGTCCGGGCGGATGACATCTCTGTACTCTTTGGATAATCCACCGCTCTCTGAAAGCCCTTCAAGTTCGACTGCCAACCACGCATTTGCCTGCCCGTCCCTAAGAACTTTTTCTCTCACGGAAAACCACTTTGCAAAGTCGATGAGTTCCATTACCTTGTGATAAGCATTACCTCTGGTCGTGCCGGAAATTTTCTCTTCTCCCTGCATGAATTTCGGAATGTAAGGAACCACTTCCCTCTGCTCAAAGGCATGGAATGCTCCCTCGTCTTTTTCTTCCATCGCTGTCATTTTCAACTCAGATACTGTAGTCTTTGTATAAAGACCTTCCAAATTGCTGTGCGGATATTGATAGGCAAAATTTTCCTGCAGTGCTTCCAACAGGGAAACGTTAAGTTCCTGCTCCCCCTGCAAAAGTGCCTCTTTTCTCCACTGGGTATCCACCTGCTCCTGTAATTCCAGTATTCCCAAGTCCTCTGCCGTCACAATTTCCGTAGGATTCATCACAGCAAGTACCCAATCCAAGTAGGAGGATGCCTCATAAATTTCACCATAAGACAGAGGCTTACATTCTTTCATCACTCCCCCGTCACAAAGCTTTTCCGTGATTTTGCCCGGCGTTCCGGTCATAATCAATTTTTCCTTCGCACGGGTCATGGCTACATACAAAACCCTGATTTCCTCCGCCAGATTTTCTGCTCTCATCTTTATGGCGAGGGCATTTTTCCGCATGGTTTTGTTTTTCAACCTTTTCTCCGGGTTCACATAATCCGTACCGATTCCCAAATCCATGTCCACAATCATTGCCTGATTTGTATCCTGCATGTTAAAACGCTTGGATAAGCCTGCCACAAAGGTAACCGGAAATTCCAGTCCCTTACTTTTGTGGATACTCATGATACGCACTACGTCCGCATTTTCATCCAAAATATTGGCTTCGCCATAATCCACATTGTATTTCTTTAACTGTTCCATATAACGGATGAAATGATATAGCCCGTAATAACTTGACTTTTCAAACGTATGCGCCTTTTCCATGAGCATTTCCACATTGGCAAGGCGTTGTTCCCCTCCGGGAAGGGCTGCCACATAGTAAAGATAGCCATACTCATCAAATAAGGTTTGCAACAGTTTCCTGATTGGCATATAAACCGTGAAACTGCGATATTTTTCAATCTGTGCGATAAAAGAAGCACATTTCTTAGCCGGTTCCCCTTCTGTGGCTGCCATTTTTTCCAGATCTGTGTACAGAAAATTTTCCGCCGATTTCGCCTGACAGCGGATTTTCGCAATTTCTTCATCTGTAAAGCCACCAAAAACGGATTTCATGACGCCGAACAACGGCACATCCTGCAAAGGGTTGTC
>CAYRLN010000007.1:9073-18067 GCA_964425065.1 uncultured Lachnospiraceae bacterium
CTGCTGTATCTCAGAAGTGGAAAAATAACCGGTCTTCGTCGAAACATAAGCGGGAATCCCCTCCCGTTCAAATACCTCCTTGAAGGTCTCATCCCACCCACTGTTTGTCCGAAGCAAAACCACAATATCTTTGAACCGCACAGGCCGGAGCGTTCCTGTCGTTTTATCCGTCACCTGAAATTCTTTGCGGAGTTTTTTAATCTTTTTGGCAATCGCCAACGCTTCCAGTTCCTTTGCCCGGGCCGCATCTCCCGTCTCCGGTTTCTCCACAATCAGAAGTTCCGTTTCGCAACCTTTGTTTTCGGGATAAACAGCGCCTTCATAAAGCGCCGCATTGTCATCATAGACAATACCGCCCATCTGCTCCCCCATAATTTTGGAAAACACATGGTTTACCGTATGGATAACTTCTTTCCTGCTACGGAAATTCCGGCTAAGGTCAATTCTTCTGCACAAGTCGTGGGAAACACCTTCTTTCCCGGCAGCCGGATTCTTTTCACTTGTCCCTTCATCCACCGCATATTGATGGTATTTCTCTAAAAACAGTTCCGGCCTTGCCAGACGGAATTTATAAATACTCTGCTTTACATCTCCTACCATAAAGCGGTTATATTTGCCGATTTCCTCTCCCGAAACCGCCCTCAACAAATATTCCTGGACCAGATTGCTGTCCTGGTATTCATCACATAAAATTTCTTCGAAATGTTCTCTGTATTCCTTTGCCGTTGCCGTAGGTTGTACACCTTCCGGAGTCCTTTCCAGCAATATGTTAAGCGCCATATGCTCCATATCGGAAAAATCCAGAATTTTCTTTTCTGCCTTTGCCGCCAAAACCCGGTCGGAAAAATCCAGACACAGGCTTACCAGCATCCTGACAGCAGGGGAACTCTCCCTCATCTGTTCCACGGAAAGTTCCAGGGGAGTCACAAAAAACTTCTCCTGAATATCCTTCCATGTTTTCTTTACCTGTTCCCGCAGATTCTTCGCCAGTTCCCGCTTATCGGCGTTCACGGAATCATCTTTTTTAGAAGAGAGCCTGTTAAACACCACTGTGGGAAACTGTTGTTGCAATTTCTCAATGCTTTCTGCCGAAAGCAATTTTTCAATCTGTTCCAGTTCGCTCTCCGCCATTTCCCCGTACATATACGGACCGTCCGGTTCCTGACAGATTGCAATCATCTCTCTCATCCAATCCGCACACTGGCGGATTAACATACAAATATGTGTTTTCAGGTAAAGCGCCCATTCCTGGGTTTCCAGTTCCGATACCCCTGAAATTTCATAGTCGTCCATGCGCTCCAAAAGCCATTCCTTCGGCCAGGGCTGGCTCATGGCAAATGTATACAAATTCAAAATGTGGTTCTCAAGCACGGTCTCCCTGCCGCCGGGACAATACACTTCCACACAATGGTAAAAATCCTCATCACCTTTTGCAAAGTACTCTTCCAACATTTCCGCCATCACTTCCTGTTTCAGAAGTTCCACTTCTCCGGGGTCTGCCACGCGGAATGCCGGATCCAAACCAATATCGTTAAAATGATTGCGCAACAGGAAAAGACAGAAACTGTCAATGGTCGTAATCTGGGCATTGTGAAGCAGGGTAGCCTGCCTCTGCAAATGCTCATTCTCCGGTTCCTGCTCCATACGGGCGGAAATGGCCAGACTGATACGCTCTCTCATCTCCGCTGCCGCCGCATTTGTAAATGTCACGATGAGCAACCGGTCAATGTCTACCGGGTTTTCGGCGTTGCATATCATCTGCACAATTCGCTCTACAAGCACAGCTGTCTTTCCGCTTCCTGCCGCTGCCGAAACCAGAATGTTGCAGCCGTGCAAATCGATGACCTTCTGCTGGTCCGGGGTAAAACTAATGGCCATAACCGCTCACCTCCTTACACATTTCTTCCAGCACTTCATCCTTACTCCAATTCTCAAGCTTGCGCTTTTTATAGCCGGGAGAAGAAGGGTCGAAGCCACACACCTCTTTATATTCACAATATTCGCAGGCATCCCTGCCTCCGTCCTCGTAAGGGTTTCGTGCAATATTTCCCGACAAAATCTCTCTGCCGATATTTTTGATTTTTAGGTTTACATAATTTGAAACCTGCCGCAGTTCCTCCGCACTTAAAGTCGATGATTTCGAAGACAGCGTTCCATCCTTTTTCAGTTCCACGGGCACTACATCGGATTTTCCTTCCATATCGGTATCCAATTTCCGGATTACGTCTTCCCTATCGTTCACCACTCCCGCCGTCCGCAGTTCCTCTATCAGTTTTTGGTTCAGTTCTTCCGCACTCAGTTCCTCCTTCGACTCTGTCGCAGGGTCCGCCACCTGATAGTAGAGCATTGCCGCAGGAATCACTTCCTTTTCGGGATGCTTCTTTTTCTCCATTTCCATGGCCGCATTCATATAAACTACGAGTTGCAACTGTAAACCGTAATACACCGCAAGCAGGTCAAATTGCCTCTTTCCGGATTTGTAGTCAACCACTTTCACATAAAGCTTATCGTCGCTGATACAGGTATCCACCCTGTCGATTCTTCCGCGAAGACGGATTTTTTCATCCTCCGACAGTGCAATATTTATGCTTTCCAAATCCGCCACTTTGGAAAAAGCCAGTTCGTAACTTCCGGGCACAAACATTCCCTTGCGTATCTGATACTGCATGGTATGTACCGTTCTGGTCAAAATCCTCTGCATACGCTTTACCGCGTAAGCATTTCTGGCACTGCTGTAAAGCACCGTATTTCCATACTGTGCCGCAATCATCTCCATTGCATCCGCAACGGCCTTCCTTCCGAATTCTTCCGGAAAATTAAACCAGGTGTAGCCGCTTTCCTCCAACCTGTTTGCAAAATCCTCCAGTACACCATGGAATACATTGCCCATATCCGTCACTTCAAATCCGAATTCATCGCGTTCCCTCAGGTTCAGTCCGTATTTTAAGAAATGGGAATAGGCACAGGCTGCGTAGCTTTCCAACCGGCTGATACTGGTCTGCAAAATTTTGCCGTACAATTCTCTTGCTATCTCTTTTCCAAGAGAATTTTCCTCATATTTCTGAAAAGCCGCCTGAAGCAAAACATCCACCAATTTTTCTTCATAGTCGCCTTTGTAAACATGACAGAGTGTGAAAACGTCCTTTGAAACCGGATAACCTGACACATAATCCCTAAGACCGCCGGCCAGATATTTCATACCGGAAGCGGGAGTGACAATCTGCTCCTGCCATCCTCTTGTCTCGGGAATTGCCACTTCCGATTCCGGATACATTTTCTTTATTATGTCAACCAAATATGCCGGACGGATACTCTTTCCTTCTCCGTTCATTTTGGAATAAGACAAATACAGACGTTCCCTGGGCTTGGTCATATTCATGTATAAATAGAGTCTCTGGGTATACATCTGCTGTCTGGGTGAGGGTGCCAGTTCTAATCCCGAAGCACACAAAAACTCTCTGTCGATATCCGAAATAATACCGCCCTTTCCGGCTGCTTTCGGAATATTGCCGTCATTCACTCCCAAAAAGAACAGGACCTTCACTTCTTTCAGACGGGTTCTCTCAATATCACCCACAAGTACCCTGTCTACATTTTGCGGAATGGTTCCCACTTCAATCTCATCAAAGCCTGCATCTAAAAGATCGGCAAACTCCTCCATGGTGATTATTTCTTCGCCTAAAAGACCCATAATCTGGTCCAACAGTTCCATAACAAGACGATAAATCTGGCCATATTCTTTTGCGGCAGTCAAATTCCCTTCTCTCTCAAACTGTTCCTCAAAGGCTGCCAGTTTTTCCGCCACTTTCGACGCTACCAGAAAATCATACAAACCTTCCACATATTCCCTTACCGTACTCTTTTTATTCCGTTTTGTTAACGGTTCCAACCGGGACATCAACCGACTCCGTAAATCATTGAAAAACGCTATCCTTTGGAGTTCCGCCTCCACTTCCTCCGGCTTCGCCTTTCCGTTTGCCCTGCAGGTAAACGGCTGCTCCCATTTTCTTCTTCCGCGGATTCCTCTCTCCCGCACAAAGTTTTCCAACCGGTCTGTTTCACTCAAAGTAAAATCGGCCAGCCCGCTTCGCAGATACCGGAATACCGCCTCATAAGAAAAATCTTTTTCCAAAACCCGCAAAGAACTTTTGATATATTCAATAAAAGGATTTAATACAATGCTTCTTGTCCTGTCGATATAACAGGGAATTCCCATCATGGCAAATTCTGTTTCCACATATTCCCCATAACCTGCCAAATCTCCGCAAACCACCGCTGCATCACGATAGCAATATCCCTCTCTGCGCACTAATTGTTCCAACAGGATTGCTGTCTGGTGCACTTCCTCCCGGACAGAGGAGGCCTCGAACATGCCTATTTCGCTCTGCTGCCCTTCCCATACCTTCAACGGATAACGGAATAAATTTTTTTCCAGATGACCCAGGGCAGACCTTTCCCCAAATCTTCCCGTTTTCTCTGCGCTGCTAAGATAAACGTCCTCCCCTCTCGGAACACACGCCTTTTCTGCAAGTTTACATAAGTCAGACGCAGTCTTTCTTCCAAGATAAAAAAGTTCCTGCTCCCCCCGAAGATTCCAGGGCTGTTTTCCGGTCACGGCACAATCTTCCACATCCACGGTAACGGTGACAATCACTTCCTCCGCCAACATCATCAATTCCTGAATCACCCGGTTTTGGATAGGTGTAAAACCGGTAAAACCGTCAAATACGACCACACTGCCCGGAATGATTTTCGAACGGTGTAATGCCTTCTGTAACAAATCCAAGGTCTCTTCCGTTGTAATAAACTGATCTTTTATATAATCCTTAAAACCTTGGTATAAGATTTCAAGATCCTGCAATTTTGCCTTAAGCGCCCCCCTGTTTCCGGCAAAAGCAATCAATTTTTCCACGTCCGCAGGCGCAATTCCATACTGCATAAACTCTGAGATGGCACTTTTCACTTCATGGACATAACCCTGCTTGTCCAGATTGCTTCCCAGCACAGGCAGGGAATCCTTCAGTCCCGCCGCCACTTTCCTGAGCACAAGACTTTTTCCCGTATCATCCAAAACCGGTGTGTCATTCCCCCCTACTTCTTCAAAAATGCGGTGAGAAAGACGCCCAAAACTAAGCACATCGATATTCATAATACCGCCGCGCTCATGTAATGTAACCAATTCCTTCTGGGTCTGCATCGTAAACTGATCCGGAACCACAATCAAAAAATTGCGCCCGGGTTCTTCCATCGACCTCTGAATAATCTCTTTATAAACTTTTGTACTCTTTCCGGCTCCCGAACCGCCAAAATAGAATCTCAGACTCATGCTTTTCCCCGCTTCTGTATTTCTCTTTGCTGTTAATTGTTATCTCCATTATAACACTTCTAAAGTCCAATATAACTCTCTTTGTATGAAAAAAGGCGGAAATTTCTTTCCGCCTTACCTTTATTTACGTATCATCCGCTCTATGCGCAGTTTAATAACCGTAATATCCCTCGTAGAATCCGTCAATGAATGCATCCACTCCACCGGAACCGATGATATAGAATATACCCACAACACCTGCAAAAATGCTGACAATGCTGCATACCAGACCTGCAATTGCAAGACCGGACATTTTGCCACCGTTTTTACCTCTGGATACGATTGCCAAAATAATACCAACGATACCAAGTAGAGAGCCGCTGCCGCAACAACAGCAGCAAAGAATACCTAAAATACCGCAAACCAAAGAACCGATTGCAAAACCGTTATTGGGGTTTGCATTATTCATAGGTGCTCCATAGGGGTTGGGAGTTACATAAGGATTCACTCCGGGTTGTCCATTTTCAAAATTGTTATTATAATCCATCTTCTTTCGTCCTTCTATGTAATGTATTAATTTTTAGTAATAATATTCCAACATAGGCAGCAACTCACTGCCAATAGCGAAGTAGTAAATCAGAGCGCCCACGCCGAATACTATACCGACAATACTGCAAATCAAACCTGCAAGAGCCATTCCTGACAGTTTACCGCCGTTATCTTTTTTAGACAAGATTGCCATAACAATACCCGCAATACCTACGATTACGCCGATACCGCAACCACAACAGCAAAGAATAGATGCAATACCGCAAACCAACGCACCGATTGCAAAACCATTGTTGGGATTTGCCGGTTGCTGCTGCACTTCAACATTCTGATTGTTTTCCTGATTATTAAAATCCATTACCTTATCCTCCTAAAAAAATGTAGCATAATTATACCTTAATTATTTGTCATCTGTCAATCGCTTTAATTCATTAAAGTGTTGGGATGTCAAAAAAGAAGAGCAACACATTTCTGACAATAAAATTCAAAACGATAATCCCCAGCATAATATACAGATACATCGGGCAAAACTTCATCCCCCACAATTTGCCTTTGCTGATCCGCATCAAAGATTGGGATATGAAATAAACCAAATATAAGCCCACCCCATAAATTGCTCCGGGATGATAATATATGGCCTTCAAAATATCCCCGCGAAACAATGCCCAAAAAGCCCTGGTTCCACCGCATCCCGGACAGTACAGACCAAGTACGGTCTGAAACACGCACCCCGGCATGCCTTGTGGTATGGCCTCTCTGGCAAATCTGAGATACCAAATGCCTAAAAGAAGTGCAGGCACCGTCACAATACACATAATTGTGTAAAGGATGGTATCCGTATCCCTTTCCCAGAATTTAACTTTTTCTGTTTTTTTCTCACTCATCTTCTGTCCCTCTTATCCTAACAGCACATCCTCTATTGCAATACCAGTTCTACCGGGCAATGGTCCGAACCCAATACATCGGTATGAATCTTCGCCTCCGACAATCTGCCCTTCAAAGCCTCCGATACCACAAAATAGTCAATACGCCAACCGGCATTCTTTGCTCTTGCCTGGAAGCGGTATGACCACCAGGAATAGATTCCTTCCGCATCGGGGTAAAAGTAGCGGAACGTATCAATAAATCCGGCTTCCAAAACAGCCGTCATTTTGGCACGCTCTTCATCGGTAAATCCGGCATTTTTACGGTTGGTTTTTGGATTTTTGAGGTCGATTTCCCTGTGTGCCACATTTAAATCCCCACAAAAGATAACGGGCTTTTCTTCTTCCAAATTTTTTAAATAAGCAAGGAAATCATCCTCCCAACGCATACGGTAATCTAACCGCTTAAGTTCCTCCTGGGAATTGGGTGTGTAAACCGTCACGACAAAAAAGTCTTCAAACTCTGCGGTTATCACTCTTCCTTCATGGTCATGCTCTTCTACACCGATACCGTAGAAAACGGACAAAGGTTCCTTTTTTGTGAAAAGGGCCGTTCCGGAATATCCTTTTTTCTCCGCATAATTCCAGTACTGATAGTAACCGTCCAAAGGAAGTTCTATCTGGCCTTCCTGCAACTTGGTTTCCTGCAGACAAAACACATCCGCATCAACTGCTTTAAAAAACTCCATGAATCCTTTTTCCGCACAGGCACGGATACCGTTTACATTCCATGATATAAATTTCAATTTTATTTCCTCCGCTTCTTTGCACACTATTTTTCTATTGTACTTGTTTCTTTTTTTTCTGTAAAGTATTTCCGCCATTTTCCCGCCCTATCATTGTCATTCCACCGGTAAAAAAAGAAGTCTTCAAACCGTAAAACGGCTTGAAGACTTTTCTCGTCTATCCTATTTAATCTAACTCTGTCAGACCGGTATAAAGGTCGTAATATCTGCCTTTCTGGGCCAGCAAATCATCATGGTCACCACGCTCCACTACCACACCGTTTTCCAATACCATTATCGCGTTGGCATTGCGGACGGTGGAAAGTCTGTGAGCGATCACCAATGTGGTGCGCTCAGCCATAATGCGGTCCATACCATGTTCAATGTGCTTCTCTGTTCTGGTGTCGACGGAACTGGTTGCCTCATCCAGAATCAGCACAGGTGCCTTGGAAATTGCCGCTCTGGCAATATTCAAAAGCTGTCTCTGACCTTGACTTAAGTTTGCGCCATCGCCCTCAATCATAGTATCGTAACCGTTTTCCAGTCGCATAATAAAGGAATGGGCACTTGCCACTTTTGCCGCCTGCTCCACTTCTTCATCCGTAGCATCCAGTCTTCCGTACCGGATGTTTTCTCTCACTGTTCCTGTAAACAGATGGGTGTCCTGGAGCACCATGGCAATATTTCTTCTGAGACTGTCTCTCTCAATATCACAAATATTGATACCATCCATGGTGATGCTGCCGGCATCAATATCATAAAACCGGTTAATCAGGTTTGTAATAGTGGTTTTTCCTGCACCGGTAGAGCCGACAAAAGCAATCTTCTGTCCCGGCTTCGCATACAGCGAAATTCCCTTTAATACCTGTTTTTCAGGCACATAACCGAATGACACATTCTCCAAGGTAATCGCTCCCTTCACGGGAGTTAAGGCTGCCTTTTCCTCTGCTGTCATATCCTCTACGCTCCGGTTCTTGCGCACGTATACCGCTTTGCCGTCCACCTCGCAAATCTGCCATGCATCTGCTGCATCTTCCGCTTCCGGTTCGCTGTCCATTACATCAAATACACGTTCCGCACCTGCCATTGCAGAGAAAATCGTATTCACCTGCATGGAGAGTTCATTGATTGGTCTGGAGAACTGTCTGGAATAGCCCACGAAGATGGTAAGTCCACCGATATCAAAGCCGCGCAAAACACAGAAAAGTGCTCCCACGCAAGCGGTCAGCGCATAACTTACCTGACTCATATTTCCCATAACAGGACCCATGATGCCACCGTAAAACTGGGCTTTTATCTGTTTATCCCTCAGGTCGTGATTCAGGAATTCAAACTCTTCTGTGGCCACATCTTCATGGCAGAATACCTTTACCACCTTCTGGCCGGTCATCATCTCTTCAATATAGCCGTTTAAGGCACCCAGGGCCGACTGCTGGGCGCTGAAATATTTCTGGCTCCGCCCCGCGACAAAGCCTCCCGCCTTTAGCATCAG